>JBARDR010000099.1:0-2969 GCA_049795335.1 Gelidibacter sp.
TTATAGGCTTGTTCAGCGTATGGTACTAACTTTCTTATTGGCGAAGAAGGCATGGACAGCCCTTTTTTTGAAATTTTCGGCATGATATTAATATTTAAGAGCGTAAAGTTCTGAAAATTATCTCAAACATTTTTTAAAATGATCAGGTAAAAAAACTATGTCTTGTTAAAGATTTGTAAATTGTGAGAAGTCTAGCTTTTCTGCCGATGTTAAAGCGATGTTTTATCTTTGTTAGTTTGTGGTTCCTATGCCAATATACTTTTGCGCAAAGTGCTTTTCATTTGATTCGTACAGAAAGCACACGGATTAAATTTCAGCTCATCGACAATCTCATTATTATTCCTGTGGAGGTAAATGGAGTGCAACTTTCTTTTCTTTTAGATTCAGGCGTCGGTAGGCCCATACTTTTCAATATTATCAATACTTCGGATTCATTAAAATTGAAGAATGTAGAAAGTATTCTGCTAAGAGGTCTGGGCGATGGCGGTAGTGTGGAAGCTTTAAAATCAACGAGAAACCTCTTTAAAATAGGCGATGCTATAAATGTCAATCAGGATGTTTTTATTATTACTGACGAGACTATAAACTTCACATCAAGATTGGGCATTCCTGTGCACGGTATCATCGGTTATGATATTTTAAAGGATTTCATTGTTGAAATCAATTATGGCTCCAAGTTTATCCGATTAAATAATCAGAAGACTTATAAGTATAGAGCATGCAAAACCTGTGAAACATTAAATTTGACTTTGGTTGATGGCAAACCGTATATTGATGCCAGCGTTAGCGTCAATGAAAAGATTATTCCCGTTAAATTATTGATGGACTCAGGAGGGAGTGATGCTTTATGGCTTTTTGAAAACGATTCCTTAGGATTGGTTCCTGAAAAAAGTAAGTTTTTTATTGACTTCTTTGGGAGGGGATTGAGTGGAAGTGTTCATGGTAAAAAATCGAAAGTGTCGAAGTTCTCCATAAACAATTTTCATCTTAATAATGTGAATGTTGCTTACCCTGATTCAGCTGCTATTAGTTTTGCCAGAAAGTTTAAGGAACGAAGTGGCAGTATGGGTGGAGAACTATTAAGGCGTTTTGATATCATATTCGATTATAAAAATGAGAAAGTAACCTTTAAAAAGAATAATCGTTTTAATGATCCTTTTGAATATAATAAGAGTGGCATCATCATAGAACAGGATGGTGTCAGGATAGTTAAGGAAATTGAAGATAACGCTCAATTCAAAAATAATCAAGCGCAGGAAAGCTTGTCTCGACTATCCGTCATTGAAGCTTACAAGTTTATGCTCAAACCGGCTTTCAGAATTGTTGAGTTGAGACCTAACTCGCCCGCAGAAAGGGTAGGGCTAAAGTTGGGAGATATTATTCTGTCCGTTAACAATAAAGAGGTTCAACATCTTAAAATACAAGAAGTCAATGCGATTTTTAGAGAGAAAAACGGGAAGCTCATCAATCTGAAAATTGAGAGAGATGGCGTGATCATGCGGTTTAGTTTTAAATTGGAGAGTTTGTTGTAAAAAAAAAGCTCTCAAAAAATGAGAGCTTTTAACTTTTAAGAAATAAAAGTAATTATTGTTCCATAACACTTTTGTCTTTTTTATTCAAGACATTGTTTTGGCTGGAGTCTACCACTTCGCCTTTAATTTTCAGGGCTACAGTTGGCGTATCTGCATTAGATAAAACTGTAATAGTCTTTCTAATTGGCATCACACGTTGTGTATCATATTTTACTTCTATTTGACCTTTTTCTCCTGGAAGGATTGGTCTCTCAGGTTTTTTTGGTACCGTACAACCACAGGTTGAAGTTACTTTCGAAACAATTAATGGGGCAGTACCTGTATTTGTGAATTCAAATACCCGAACGCCGTCAGCACCCTTTTGAATGGTACCGTAATCAATTACGTCCGTTTTAAATTCAATCTTAGCTACTTTTTCTTGTGCAAAAGCAGAAATGCTTAACATTCCTACAAATAAAATTGCTACTAAATTTTTCATCATTTTAATTTTAAATTGATAGTGTCAAAATTAGTTACTTTTAACCATTTCACAAAATTTTTTAGTTGAACTGCATCATTCAGTTCGAAATTTGTATGTCTGCTTGGGCTAATATTTGTTTTTATAATTTCACAAAAACAGAAATATAAGTAACTTTGCGTGTTATGATACAAAAACAGTACCAAAGTATGCAAATCCCAACAAAATATTCCGCCTCTAGTGTAGAAGATAAGTGGTATTCCTATTGGATGGAACACAAGTATTTCAAGTCCGTTCCAGATGAACGAGAGCCCTATACCATTGTCATTCCACCTCCTAATGTTACTGGAGTTTTACACATGGGCCATATGTTGAATAATACCATTCAAGATGTGCTCATTCGTCGCGCGCGTTTACAAGGTAAAAATGCATGTTGGGTGCCGGGGACGGATCATGCCTCAATTGCGACCGAAGCAAAGGTAGTGGCCAAGTTAAAAGAACAAGGCATTGATAAAAACACATTGTCACGTGAAGAATTCTTAAGCCATGCTTGGGATTGGACCCACGAGTACGGTGGTGTGATTTTAGAGCAATTGAAGAAGTTAGGTTGCTCTTGTGATTGGGATCGGACGAAGTTTACCATGGATGATGAGATGAGTGAATCCGTAATCAAGGTTTTTGTGGATTTATATAACAAAGGCTTAATATATCGTGGTTTCCGAATGGTCAACTGGGATCCAGAAGCCAAAACGACCTTGTCTGACGAAGAAGTGATTCACGTGGAGCGAACCGACAAGTTGTATTATGTCAAATATCAAATAGAAAATCAAGACGACTTTGTAACGATTGCAACCACTCGTCCGGAAACTATTTTGGGAGATACCGCAATTTGTGTGAATCCTAACGATGAGCGTTTTCAACATCTTATTGGGAAAAACGTGATTGTTCCAATTTGCAACAGAGTTGTACCGATTATAGCC
>JBARDR010000100.1:0-1702 GCA_049795335.1 Gelidibacter sp.
CCTGAACTTTGTCAACGATTTGTTCTGTTGTCAATTCTTTTTTACAACTATTAAAAATTATAAGTGATAATATCAGAAGTGTAAAGTTTCTATTTCTCATAAGGTTTGGTTCAAATTCTGAGTAACGTTTTTATTTTACCCTGTATTTACTGGTTTTCAAGCAGGTTGTATTTTACACATTCGAGCATCCAAATTAGCGATTTGTTTTTGAAGTTCAAGTACCTTTCTCTTTCTTTTCTGGTCTAGGTATTGGTAAATTGTTGGTGGACTGTACTGTTGGTTTTTGTAAAGCATATTCCAGAGTATAGTTGCTAATTTTCTTGCAGTAGCGGATACCGCAACAGCGCGACCTTTTCTGTAGGCAATTCTATTGAAGAAGTTGGAAAGATGAGTATCCTTTAGATTTCCAATTGCATTTGCTGCCTGTCTGAGCGCTATTTTAAGTCTATTGCTTCCTTTTGGGGTTCTGCTGCTAAGGATGCGGCCACCCGATATTTTATTGTTGGGGGCCAATCTTAGCCAAGATGTAAAATGCTGTGCATTTTGGAACTCCAGTATTCCTTTTTCTCCAAGTTCGCTCATCAATGTGAGGACTGTTCCGTGGCTGAAGCCTTCTATTGCGTATAAATCGATCCCATCGAAATATTGGTAGGCAATGAGGTTAAGGTCGATGTTTTTTGGTGTGTTCTTGTTGATCCTTTTATGTACTTTCCTATCAATGCACAATGCCTTTTTAACTTGATCCTGATTTATAAACTCGTCCAGAATCCTTTTGATCTCATCATCACATTCCATGATCAGTTGTTGGGCATCCTGGTATTTTCGCAGTTCTTGTTTCAGGACAAATAGATAATCCTGTCGATTATTACTTTGCAGTGCCTTGGCAATTTCCTCTTCCGACTTTTTACAGTTCCCGTGCCTTAATTTGGCAAGCTGCTCCCCATTTGTCTGACCATTGCAGATTTCATTGATAATGCGCAATCCGGTCAGTCCCACGATATCTTGTACCACTACATCCAATCTGAGATTCATCAGTCTCATATTTTGGGACATCCTATTGGAAGCTTGGGAGGCGGTCTCGAGTAGATTCCCTCTATGTCGCACCAATGTCCTTAAATATTCTGTTTGCAGGTCGGGCAGGAAGCTTCCGCTCAAAAGACCTAATGTATGTAGCTTCTGGATCCACATACAATCCAGAACATCCGTTTTTTTGCCCTTGATGTTTTTGGTGAATTTTCCATTGATCAGTATTACCTCAATAGTTGAGTCCTGTAGTTCAGCATAAAGATTCTGCCAATATGAACCTGTAGATTCCATGGCCACTGTTTTTACATCATTGTCCAATAACCAAGTCAGTAATTCTTTGGTATCCTGAGCATAAACACCAAACTCTCTCACATCTGAGTGCTCTTGATTGATCGCTACAAAATGTGAACGGCTTCCGATATCAATTCCAGCAGCATTTGGATTGATAATATCCATTTTTAATTTAGTTCTTACCATTTTCTTTGATTTAAATTAATAAAAATGCCCAAAGAGAATGTATATTGCAATCAAGAAAATATTCTGAACGAGATATCCCTAGAGGATTCATCAGTGAGATTATCACAAGCCTTTGATACTGGATATATCAAAGGCTTTTTACATTCCAACCAGAATTACGCTCGAGCTTATAAGCATCAATTTAAAATCGGTCTTGCAA
>JBARDR010000101.1:0-7518 GCA_049795335.1 Gelidibacter sp.
ACCATGAATGTGCTACTAAGCGTAAAGAGAAATATAAATAATTTTGTTTTCATAGTCATAAGTTTTAGAAGTATCGAGGCGATTTAATACGTTTGCTTTTAAAGATTTCGAACATTAAAAGAATTTCATGGGTCCCACTTGTGTAAGGTCTTAGGTCTGAAAAAGGATATTCGTAGGCATATCCGATTCGTAGCTGTTTTGACACTTGAAAATCAGCGATCCCTCCTAAAGCAGAAGTTCTTTCATTAATTCTGTATGATCCTCCAATCCAAAACACTTCATTAAATAAAAAGTTTGCCGTTAAATCCAAAGATAGTGGTGCACCGTTGGCAGCCTTTACTAAGAATGCAGGTTTGAATTTTGTTGATTCACTCAAGTCAAATACATAACCTCCCGTGAAATAATAGCTTAAACGTTCCAATGCTTCAAAATTGTCATCGCCGTTATAATCGGTATTCAACATTCTTGGAGAAGATAGCCCCAAGTACCATCTGTTACTATGCCAATAGACACCAGCCCCAATATTTGGTTTCCATCTATTTTCATAGCCATAGATCACAGGATCATCAAACTCTGCTTCTCGGAAATCAGAATCCAAACTGAATCCTGTAAAACCAGCTTTTAGACCAAATGCCAATTTAGTGTTTTCTCCTGTTTGAATGCTGTAAGAAAAGTCAGCATAAACATATTGGAAATTTTGATACCCAAGTTCATCATTAATAAATGACAATCCTAAACCAATCTTTTCATTGCGCAGTGGTGCGTGTACCGACAGCGTTTGCGTAGTTGGCGCTCCTTCGAGACCAACCCATTGGCTTCTGTGCAGTCCTACCACACTCAAGGTTTCTCTACTACCTGCATAAGCTGGATTTATGGAGATTGTGTTGTACATATACTGTGTAAACTGTGGTAGTTGTTGAGCAACGCCCACCCAGCTAGTGAACAGTATGAAAACGATAATATTAAACTTTACAAATTTCATAGGTTAAAATTTATTTGGTTGCAACGTAGATAGGTCCTGCGAAAGGTTTCAATCCACTATTTTTTAGGTTAACGACGTAATAATATGTGCCTGTTGGTACGTAATTTGAACTTCCGATAGACGCTTTTGATGCTGTTCCATTCCAATCATTTTGGTAATTGTTGGACTCATAGATCATAGCACCCCAACGGTTGAATATTTGAACTTCATAAGTAAATCCACAAGTTTCTACTCCAGTAATTGTAAAGAAGTCATTCTTACCATCAGCATGAGTTGTAACAGCTTTTGAAATAACCACATCCTCAGCACCACATGATAATGGTACACAATCATCATTTAAAACAATGTTTACTAAAGTTTCAGATGGGCAATACTCATCAGCTAAAGCATATTTAAAAGTATAGGTTCCTAAATTCAATTGGTAAGGATTAAACGTACTACCGTCTAAAGTGGCATTACCGGATACCACGCTCCAAGTTCCAACTTCTGGGTCAACAGTTCCACTCAATAAACTGAAGAGATCAAAATCAAAATCATCATCATTACAAAGTTCTGTATTAAGAGCAGCGATTGGATTAGCAATATTGACGTTGATAACTTGCGTGTGAATTGATTCGTTGTCGCATAGGTCAGACACTGTCCAGGTTCTTGTAATAACATAACTTTTATTATTATTGGTTGCTGTTGATGTTTCGTTGAATGTAACTTCAATATCATTTGAACATGCATCTTCAAATACCAATTCCGGAACCATTGGAATGTTATCACAAGTTATGGTAATCTCAGCTTCGTATTCATTTACTAGGGCAGGAGCTGTAGTATCTTGAATGTTTATGGTTTGTGATGCTGTTGAGGCATTCCCACAAGCATCAGTAGCCGTCCAAGTTCTTGTGATTGAATAGTTGTTATCACATGCACCAGCAGTAGTCACGTCTTCATAAGTCAATGTCACTTCTGAGTCACAAGTGTCCGTCGCGGTAGCCTGAGCAAAGGCATATGTAGATCCGCATTCCACAGTAATTTCTTTAGGTAATTCGCCAAATACTGGAGCAGTTATATCCTGCACATTTATAATTTGTACGCATTCCATTGAATTGATAACCGTGGTTTCATCGTCGGCATATTCTGTAATGGTGTAAGTTCTTGTAACAGTCTGTGAACATTCGCCGTTATCAGCACTATTTGAGGCCGTAATTTTAATGATACCACATGAAGAATTTCCTATACGACCATCCTTATTTCCCAGAGTTTCAAAGTCCTGTACAGTATATGTTGTAGCCATTGGTAGTTCGGCATAACACACGATCGTCAGGTCAGCAAACGTAGGGCACACTACCTCAAAATCACAACAATTGGGTGCCGCTGCACTTAAGCTGATTGTATTACATCCATTGGCATCTTTAACTTCGATCATATAGTTAACGCTCGCTGCTATTGCATCAGACAACCAAGTGTGAGTTCCATTCCTATTATCGATCCAAGTACCTGGTGTATTCATTCCTGTAATTGTAAACGGTGCCGTACCACTAAAAGTAGCCTCAACAGTATAAGTCTTTCCATCTGCATCACATATAGCAGTTTCGGGATTTACAAGTGTAATGTTTTCTTTAAAACTAACGGTTACTTGAAGACGTTCTATGCTTTCGCACCCTTCATCATTAGTTTGAGTCCCATAATATATTGCGTCATTCACTAACGGTGTCGTAGGATTTAATGGAACTGTACCGTCAGCACTACCATACCATAAAATATTTTTACCAGTTGCAGATAAATTAGCGACTGTTGGCTCTGAAGATGCACAGAAATTTTGATTAGACTCTCCAGTTGGTGCTTCCGTAGTATTTAAATAAACGCTTACTATTGCTGGTTGTGATTCATTAGCAAGAATATCTTTCATAAAATATTGAACTGAAGCCTCTGTGAATGTTGCTACTGGTGAAAAGGTTACCACTCCGTTTGCATCTACAGTAAAAGTTCCTTGATCAGCGATTTCAACTGAAGTTGCTGGCGCTAAAGTTACAGGATCGATTAATTGAACTGAAGAGATATCAAGAGCGTATGATCCTTCACCATCATTTGCAAGCACATTTATAATAGTGTTTGTATCGGCAGTACCACATGCGGTATCATCATTGGCAACAGGAAGAGTTATTTGGTTCTGACATCTTGCACCGTCCCCAGGTTGTAATCCTACCATTGCGGAACTATAGAATGCTGCTGCAACACCGCCAGTTTCAGGAGAAGCAATTTTGTAAGTGTTACCTGAAGCATTATTGGCGATAAATAAATTACCCATGCTATCCATAAAGGCCGTTCCGAAGGATGAAGTAGTTTCTGCTTCCAATCCGGTAATTATACCCAAATCCGTAACACTGTTGGCTGCCACATTATATCTTAACAAATTTGGTGTTGAAGTACTTGTTACCATATAGATGTTATTATCTAAAACGTTATAAGCTAAATCATTTACAGATGCACTATAATTTACTAAGTTGATGGCTACTAAATAATTTGGATTAGCAGGATTAAGATTTATGGAAACAAATTTAGAGCCATTATATAAATAGAGAACACCGTTGTGATCAATATCTCCTGAGCTATAATATCCTGGGGTAAATGAGCCCGTAATATCCAAATACTCAACATCTCCTGCATTATCGATTTTCGCGATTTTATTAGTACGTTGGAGAAGTCCATATAGATAATTGTCTAAAATATTATAACCAATCGCATTAATAAAACGATGCGGACTGCTAGCGTCTTCTACTAAAGGATACTTTACTAAATTTTGAACGTTTGTTGCTAAATTCAGTGTATAAAGTCCCGTGACATAATTATCTTGGTCATTACCAGTATTAGTTAATATAAAAGCCAATCCGTCGTCACAGTTAAATGGCAACGCTAAGCAATCAAACGGGGCGTCCCCAGATAAGACAGCACTGTTACAACCCTCAACATTTCTGATTTCTACATTGTAAGATATTAGTGAAGATGGGATAGGGCTGGATACCCAACTAAAGGTTTTATTTCCATTATCTGTAAATACACCAGGAGCACCATCACCACTTGCTGTTAAAGGAGCAATACCACTGAAGGTAGCTTCAATAATATAAGCTGATTTATTGTTGATACAAGACAATACTTCTGATCCAACCAGAGAAACACCTCCAGATATTTGAACCGTAACTGGTAATCTCTCTAAACTTTCACAACCAGCAGTTGTAATTTCTGCTGCATAATAAGTTTTTTCTTCAAGCACTGTTGACGAAGGAAGAGCCGTTGTGCTTGTTGCGCTAGCGTACCATTTGATAGAAGAGCCTGATGCTTTTAAATCAGTAATTGTTAAATCTTCTGTTGTACAAAATGATTGAATATTATCCCCTGTTGGAACCGTTGTTGTATTGAGTGTTACAGTTATTGACGCCTGATTTGAAAGTAATCCAACCGTATCAGAAATAGTATAATTTATTGAAGCATCAGTAAAAGTAGCTTGTGGGGTAAAGGTCATAATTCCTTTATTATCCACACTAAATGAGCCTTGTCCTGCAATAGTAACCGTTGTTGCAGCTACATTTGTGATAGGATCGATAAGTTGAACAGAAGCCAAATCTATAGGATAAGTTCCGGATCCATCATTTTGAATTAAATCTATACTAATGGTTTCATTTTTAATCAAACAGGCTTGATCGTTTACAGCATTTGGTGAGATTGATTTATAAGGGCATCGGGCACCGTCCCCAGGAGATCCAGTTAAGGAGTTAAAAGGAACTGCGACAAGACTTCCCGAATGAGGTGACGCAATTTTATAAATATTACCAGAAAAATTATTAGAAATATACATATTTCCCATGCTGTCCATAAAGGCTGTTCCAAATGAATCAGTGCTCTCTGAACCTAATCCAGTGACATTACCAAGTTCAGTCAGTGTATTTGTTGTAATATTAAAACGTAACAGTGTGCGACGACTATCACTAGTAACTATATACAAATTATCATCAATAGGACTGAATGCCATATCGTGAAATGTCTTGGAGTTACGCAATAAAGTCTTTGCTACTAAATAATCCGAGGCAGATGGGTTTAAGTTTATAGAAACAAACTTGCCTTGTCCGTAAATATAGAGAACACCATTTTTATCGACATCACCTGAACTATAGTCCATATTATCAAAATCTCCTGTTATAGTTAAATATTCCATTGCTCCGGTAGCGTCGATTTTAACAACCTTATCGGTGCCCTGGAGAATACCATAGATGTAATTGTCTATAACATTATACCCAACAGCATTGACAAACTGAGACGTCGTTGTACTGTTTATCAATGGATATTTTATCAATGTTTGCGTTTTTGTTCCTAAGTTGTATGAATGCAAACCACTAACATTTCCGTTTGGAGAAGTTGTGTTAGTAATGATGTAGACTAAACCACTTTCACAATTGAAAGGATCTACCATTGGCCTAGATTTAGGCGTTGATCTGTGTTGGACTGTGCTATACTCATTTATTACCGCATCATCGATTGAGATATAATTTTGAGTATTGACCCTAACATCTGCTTTAGATGGGGATGCAAGTTTTGATGTGGTCTGTCCCGTGGCATCAAGAACACTTGCGAGCAGCATAAAAAATAATACTAAATTTAATTTTAGTAGCATTGGAGTAAAGATTATCTTCATAGCGTTACGATTGGAGTTTAAATCTTAATAGTTCAACTAAATGAATAGATGACAAAAAACAATTTATTAATATGAAATTTACTAGAGGGAAGGCACTATAAACTAATGCATGTTGGATTAAAAAATTATTTTGATATGGGATCATGTTTTAAATAGGTTGTGACAAATAAAGAGCGATAAAAGCTTCCAATCAAATAATAATGGTAAATCACACATATAATCGTTAAAAGGTTCTGTCAGTAATGTTTATCGACTAAATTGACGTTTTTAACGAATGCAAGAATTCAAAAAAGCGCCGAAATAATTTCAATTGGTAAATTTTTTATCATAATTTAGAGCTAGATGATTAGTAGTCAGTGGCTTTAATACGCAAGTTTAAACTATTATTCTTACATGCACAACACTTTGTCGAGAAAATATGCCTTTAATCGAATTAAATATGAAGACAGTCGTAATGGTTAGACATGCAAAATCCTCTTGGGATGATGATGTCAGTGACCTAAATCGCCCATTGAGCCTGAGAGGTTTTTCGGATGCCAATTTAATTTCTAAGGAGTTCAAAACTTTTGAATTTCATCCAGATGCAATCTATTCCAGTCCAGCAAACAGAGCAGCGACAACTTGCAAGGTTTTCATGGTGAATTTAAATCTGCCAAAAAGCTTAATGGTTATCGAAAAAGAACTCTATGATTTTGGCGGCAATCAGGTGCGTCGGTTCATAAAATCATTGGAGGACGACTTGAACAAAATTATGATCTTCGGACATAATCATGCCTTTACGTCCTTGGTCAATAGTTTTGGAGATGCGTATATTGATAACCTCCCCACGTCGGGTCTTGTCATGATCGACTTTGAGGTCAATCATTGGAATGAGGTAAATGTAGGTAAGACCAAAATGATCCTGACGCCTAAAGATTTTAAATAATATGTTTCATAGTCTCAAATTGTTCTATAAAAAGTGCAACCTTTAAGTTAACAAACTGCTATATCTTCTATCGTGCCTTTATTTTAAATTATAAATAGAATATATTTGTCAGTGATATAATTCAGTCCGCGCTTAATGGTAACAGATATAAATTCCAACACATACATCAATAGAGAGTTGAGCTGGTTACAGTTTAATGAACGTGTTTTGCAAGAAGCAGAAGACGAAACCGTTCCTCTCATAGAGCGTCTTCGTTTTTTGGGTATTTTCTCAAATAATCTAGACGAGTTTTTTAAGGTAAGATATGCCACTGTTAAACGCATTGATCAAGCAGGAAAGACTGGAAAAAGTGAGTTGGGTGGAATTTCAGCGAGTGAATTGTTGGAAATTATCACGCTAATTGTCATAAAGCAGCAAAGCGATAGTCTTGAGATTTTAGCGGCCATACAAAAACGATTGGAAAATGAAAATATTCATATGGTCAACGAAACTCAAATTGATGACATCCACCATCGTTTTATTAAAAACTATTTCATCCATTACATAAGTCCAGCATTGGTTACCATCATTTTGAGCGATTTGGTAAAACTACCTACCTTAAAAGATCATGCGGCCTATTTGGCTGTCAAAATGGTATTTGCTAATCAAAAAAAACAGTTTGCACTTATTGAAATTCCCAAAACAATGGATCGGTTTGTCGTGCTGCCAAAGAAAGGCAAGGACAATTATATCATCATGTTGGATGATTTACTACGCTATTGTCTAAACGATATATTCAACATTTTTGAATACGAATCTATCTCGGCACACATGATCAAAATCACACGTGATGGCGAACTGGATTTTGAAAGTGATTTGAGTAAAAGCTTTATCGAGAAAATTTCTGACAGTGTGAAACATCGTCAAATTGGAGAACCTGTACGATTTGTATATGAC
>JBARDR010000102.1:0-1922 GCA_049795335.1 Gelidibacter sp.
GCATCCATGATTTCTGCATCGAATTGACCAGAAGCTTTATCCAGTAATGGCTGTAACCAGATGTCGCGATTTTCAACCATGGTTACGTCGGCATTGGTGCGTTTTACGACCAGTACTTTTTTAACACTGTCACATGTTTGAAGTGCTTCATCAACAATTCCTTTCAAATCCAAGCTTTTATTTCCTCGGTATGAACCATCAGAAGTAATGACCATTTTGCAATCGCTGTCAATGATACGGGTAGCGATAGCTTTAGCTGAGAACCCTGCAAAAATCACATTGTGGATGGCTCCAATACGTGCACATGCCAATAAAGTCACTGCCAATTCTGGAATCATAGGCAAATAGACACAAATCCGATCTCCTTTTTTAACACCTTGATCTCTAAGTACGTTTGCCATTTTGCAGACGCGTTCATGAAGTTGCTTATAGGTAATATGTTGGGCTTCTTCATCGGGATTATTTGGCTCAAAAATGAGGGCCGTTTTGTCACCGCGATTGATCAAGTGTCTGTCCAAACAGTTTTCTGTGATGTTCAGTTTTGCACCTTCAAACCATTTAATTTCGGGCTTCCTAAAATCCCAAGTGAGCACCTTATCCCATTTTTTTCGCCATAAAAAATGCTCTTCGGCTATTTCTGCCCAAAAGTTTTCGGGTTCGCGAACTGATTTTCTATAGATTTGGAAATACTCCTCAAGAGTTTTAATACTGTAATTACTCATCTTATTGTATTATTAATGTAGTGTTATAAAATTATACTTTTGGCAATGAAATTCAGAGAGCCGCAAGGTTAATATTTTCAAAAATATCAATAAATTCTTAATACGATAATATTTTCATCATTACTTTGCGCCTTCTGTAGAAATTATAAGAGCAAGTTTACAGTTGCATCCGCTTGGCATAGGCCCTAATTTCCTTAATGACCTTAGGTGCTAAAATAATGGTGGCCGTCATGGTCGGAATGGCCATCAAGGCGAAAGTTCCGTCAATAAGATTGAGCATCATGCTTAAAGGAGTCACAGCACCAAAGATGATACTTGCGATATAGAAATAATTATAATAATGTTTGTTATGCGCTCCAAATAAAAAGGACATACATTTGGTACCATAATATGAATAAGTAAATAAGGACGAGATACTAAAAGTGGCAATACAAATCAATAATAAATAATTACCATAGACAGGGATGGCATCATTGAATGCTGCTGCGGTTAAACTTACCCCATTAACTTCACTGGATTCCCATACTCCCGTTACCAAAATGGCAAGTGCTGTCAACGTACAGACCACAAGCGTATCGATCGCAGGACCTAACATAGCCACTAAACCTTCACGCACAGGTTCGTTGGTTTTTGTTGCACCATGAGCCATTGGTGCAGTACCAATACCAGCTTCGTTTGAAAAGGCACCTCTTCTTACGCCCAACAATATCAGTCCACCAACAGCACCTCCTAAAAATGAATCGCCTTTAAAATTAGTTCCCGAAAAAGCATCCGTAATCATTAATACAAGGTATTTTGGCACTTCTTCTATATAAACACCAAGTATGATCATCACTAAAACAAAATAAAGCAACACCATGCCCGGCACCAATTTTGAAGCCGTTTTACTGATGCGCTCCAAACCACCTAAAATAACTACCGCAGTAATGGCCACCAGTACAAGCCCAATTATAAAATTTGAAGTATTCGTTTCGGCAACGCCATTGGGCTCTAATAAAATATAATTAATGGCTTGTTTTAATTGATTGACATTAAATACGGGTAAGGCGCCTATTAATCCACAGATACTAAAAAAGACCGCTAGTGGCTTCCAAGATTTTCCTAAACCTTCCATAATAAAATACATTGGGCCACCTTGAATATCGCCGTTGCTATCTTTTCCCCTGAACATTATAGCCAAAGTACAAGTAAAGAATTTTG
>JBARDR010000103.1:0-3528 GCA_049795335.1 Gelidibacter sp.
AGCATATGTTGACGATTTAAAAAACCTGAGCATTGAACCAAGAGCGGCAAGGAAAATTGGATTTCCTTTAAGTAAAATGCTCGTCAAACGCGAATTCATTATTGCAGATGGAACGATAAAAGCCAGCGAGTTCGCACTCAAATATGGCATTGCCATGAATATTGCTGGCGGTACACACCACGCGTATTCCGATCACGGCGAAGCTTTTTGTATGCTGAACGATCAAGCTATTGGCGCACGTTATCTTCAAGAAAAAGGATTGGCCCATAAAATATTAATTGTGGATTTAGATGTACATCAGGGCAATGGCACGGCTGAAATTTTTCAGAATGATCCTTCGGTATTTACATTTTCCATGCATGGGAAAAGTAATTATCCGTTTAAAAAAGAACATAGTGATATGGATATCGCGCTTGAAAACGATTGTGACGACGCCACTTATCTTTCCATTTTAAAAGACACCCTACCCCAATTAATCGATTCGGAGAAACCGGATTTCATTTACTATTTATGTGGCGTGGATGTGATTGCTTCTGACAAATTGGGGAAACTTGGCCTATCCGTTGCCGGTTGTAAAGAACGTGACCGCTTTGTACTACAAACCTGTAAAGACCATGTAATTCCCGTGATGTGCAGTATGGGCGGTGGCTATTCTCCCGACATCAAAATCATTATTGAGGCCCACGCGAATACGTTCCGGTTGGCACAAGACATCTTTTTTTGAAATTCCAATAAAAAAATTCCAAATCCCAATAACTAACGATTGGAATTTGGAATTTCATATTTGTTGGAATTTGACTTTTATTTGCTTCCCAATAACAACAATTCATTACAGATAATTTCAGTCATATACTGCTTCTTGCCATCCTTATCGTCCCAAGAACGGTTGGTCAATTTGCCTTCAATGGCGATTTCCTTGCCTTTTGCGACATACTTTTCCACAATCTCTACAAGGTTGCCTTTAACGACAACATTGTGCCAATACGTGCGCTCTACTTTAGCGCCACTTTTGTCTTTATAGCTATCGTCGGTGGCCAACGAAAATTTCGCCATTCTGTTTCCGTCAGGAAAGCTTACAATTTCAGGATCTTGTCCTAATCTTCCAATCAACTGTACTGTGTTTCTTAATGCATTCATGATTTCTAAAATTTAATGGTTAAACAGTTAATACTATTGAATCTCGTTCGGTCAATTCAACACTCCAAAGATGCGAGGACTTCAAAATGTTATTCGGTTGTTAACTGTTTAAACTCGTTTGTAAATGCTTGTAAGCGTTTGTAAACGGATATGGCTTATAATTATCTTATATTCGAGGAACCTAAATGTGGCATATACACATGTTGTAAAACATCAAAAAAACGAAATGAAAAACATTAAATTTAATTACTTATTTCTACTATTAATTTTGTTCACTTTTTCTTGTGAGAATTCTGAAAATGACACTTCAGATATACCAAATAACGAAATTATCGACAATTATAAACTGTTAGCTGTATCTGACCTTGGAGAGGTTTTTAAAATTGGAAATAATTCTGGGAATATAGAAAACGTTGGACAAATTTCTAAAGAGAATAATAGTTCTATACTATCAACAAACAGTTTAATATCATCTGAAGATAAAATTTATTCCATAGAGTATGTTTACAATCCATTACCAACAAATAACCTTTTGATATTTGATAGACAGAATGGAACAAGTCAAATAATACCTTTGAAACTTCCTTCTACAATAAATGGAGATGAAAGAGGAATTGTAGCTCTTGCTTGGGACAACAATAATCTGATAGGAATTTTAGCTGAGAACGTTTTAGTAAATAAATCAACAAAGCACTTAATAAATATTGACCTTCAAGATAACTCAATTAATGAATTAGGAATTACATTCAGTAAGGACCGAATTAGCTCGATGAAAAAAATTAACTCTAAGCTATATATCTCAACTTGGGGAGAAGGTTTCTTGGTAGTTGACCTTGTTAATAATTCAGTAAATAATTTGAGCTCTATTAATGGCAGTAGAATAGCCCAAATAAACAATACTGAACTAGCAATAATGCAATCAGTTTCGGGCTCAATAAACGGAGCTAAACCTGGAATAATTGATTTAGCCACCGAAAGCGTTTCCGATAACTCAAATGGAGAAACTTATGGTCTAACAGTTTTTGGTAATACTATTTATGAAAATGAAATTTATCTAAACTTAGTCAGTTCAAATAGCCTAAATTTATATTTAGGGATTTTAAAAACTAACTTCGGAACCAACGAAAATACCATCATAAAAATTAATTCAACCAACGTAAATAGAAATTTGATAATTCTAGACACAACAAATTAAAAATTACGTTTTACAAAAAGCTGTGTAAAAATAACCTTAATTCTCTCTTTTTGTTCTTTCTGGTTATGTACTTAAATTTATAACTTTAATAGTAAAAGCTAACTTAAGTTACGCATAAACATTACCACTAAGCTAAAAAAACCATAAATAAATGAACATCCGAAAAGTAAGTTTAAAAGATATTGAAACTTTAAAAGACATCGGAAAACTAACTTTTGTTGAAACTTTTGCTGCGGTTAACAGCCAAGAAAATATGACGGAATACCTGGTAAATGCATTTTCGACCGAACAACTTAAAACCGAACTGACCGACAAAAATTCTGAATTCTACTTTGCGGAACTTGAAGGAAAAGTAATCGGATATTTAAAAGTCAATGTCGGAGATTCACAAACCGAAATAAAAATTAAAAACGCTCTTGAAATTGAGCGTATTTACGTGCTAAAAGAATTTCACGGAAAAAAAGTAGGACAATTTCTTTACGACAAAGCACTTGAATTGGCAAAAGAGAAATGTGTAGAACATATTTGGTTAGGAGTTTGGGAAGAAAACCATAGAGCAATAAGCTTTTATGAAAAAAACGGATTTATGGCATTCGACAAACATATTTTCAAACTCGGAAATGATGAACAAACCGACATCATGATGAAACTAAAAATAGATTAAAAAAGCCAGTAGCTACAATTGCTTTCTGATTTCCATTCGAAAAACCTATTGGATTTTCAAGAAGTGTTTTTTGTTTTAAGAGGTCCATCAAATTGGCTCGAAATGATTCTGGTTATTTTCATGACATTTTTCGCTGGACTTTTAGTTGCCAGTCCAATTGAGAAGAAAATCAAGTATGCGAGTATGCTGATTCTCGGGAGTGTAATTATTCTAATAAAAAAGAAGGTTCAAATGCCTTTAAAATAAACGTTATTCAAAAAAAACACATTCAATCCCATACCAAGCGATTGAAATTTGCCCGCCTGAAGGCAAACAGGCAATATAATCTCCTACTTAACTACCCTCAACGCCTCAAACAACGCCTTCTCTTTCTTGCCTTCAATCGCACCGCGTTCTGAATACACGATAGTTCCCTCGCTATTAATTACAAAATAAGAGGGAAACGAACGGAGATCATAATTTAGATCAAAGACCGCATCACCTTGAAGCACTAAATAATTGATGTCTTTGTCTTTTACAGTCGCTTTGGTTT
>JBARDR010000104.1:0-6363 GCA_049795335.1 Gelidibacter sp.
AATTCAAGTCTTCGTTATTTGCAAAGGTCGAAACGTATTGAGCGATATATCCACCTTTTGAAGTTCCGACTACAGTTATTTTTTGAGGTTCAATTCCTTTATGTATTAAACTATCAATTTGGGTTACAATTCCGTTTGCGTAGTCTCTTGCATTAATATTTCCATTTCTTTTTTCGCTTAATACCTTAAATCCATTTTTTTCGAATTCTGCAATAATTTCGTTGTATTCTGTCCGTCCAAATTCGGGATGCAATTCAGTCAATTCGTGTTCTTCTAAAAATCGATTATGAAGGAAGAAAATAAATCGGTCATCCTTTTCATTTCCGCACGCAAATAAAGTAGAGTAAAAAAGAATTCCAATTAATAAACTTGTATTCATTGATTTACGATTTTCCTCAAATTATGGGCAACACTTTGCGGCTTGGCGATGTGGCGGATTAGACAGCCGCAACTTTCAATAAACACTGAATTTTGTGAGAAGTGAAAATCGTCGATTTAGCACAAAACCCGCCAAATTGCCAAACCGCTGTTATCGGTAGTTGTTTATTTTTTTGTTAATTTCTCAATCTCTTGAATAGTATATTTTTTTCGTAGTCGATTCCAATAGATTTTTCATAATCTTCCATAGACATTTTTATATTCATAGAGTTTCGTAAGCATTTACATTTTCAGGATTTGGAATTGGCCATATAAAATTAGTCCATTTTTCCTCCTTCGTTTCAGGATTAATAAATAGTCTTCCTCCACCTTGAGTACCGATAATTCATTGTCTTACCCATAAATGGCATATCAACCGACTTCTTCAACACAATATTCAGCTCTGGCCAACTTAGCCAAGCGATCTCATGACCGTAGGGAATAATCGGCGAGCCGAATACTTAGTTGTTGTAAGCAGTTTTTTTGTCCGTTACTAATTCCGTTAATTTATTCAGTTTACTTTGTTCAATTTTTATCCAATCCGTTTGTCCAAATTCCAACGTAGTGAACTTTTTTAGACTCCGATACATTGGTAAAATCACAGAATTAAAATCTCCGTTAAATTCATATATCAGTTTGTGAACTTTTGACCCGTCACTTTCTGAAATCGAAAGTTTTATTAAATTTCCAATTGGTGTCAATTTGAAAAAATAGATGTCAGGTTCCAAATTCCATTGGAATTCAGTTTCTACACCTTTTAGGCAAAAAATCAGCGCGTCACACATTTTGTCAGTTGGATTTTCAGGAATTTTTGAAGATGTAAAACTCAATTCAAATTCTCCTGATTTAAATTCAATCGGTATCCATCCAGTTAGTGGAATTCCTAAATTTAGTTCTATTTTTCTCGTTTTCGTCAAATTGCTTACAACATGCGTATATATAACATATAACACTAGGAGTGACGTATACACCCCCTATATCACCCATGTTATTTCGTTTTATTTTGCCCTAATGTAGATGATTAATACAAGTAATCCAAAGCGCTTTCTTAAACTTTCCTTAACTCCCTTAAAAACAAGACATGAAGTATAACTTAACATTTATCACCTCCTCACTTCCCTACTGCTAAGGCTCTTAGTGGTCATGAACAAGTTCTTTTTATTTTGTGCGCCAAGTACAAAAAAAAGCCTTTACATTGCTGTAAAAGCTTTCTCCTTTAATTCAAATTCGGTTTTCTTCTGCACATAATTTTCAGAAACTCACAAAGCTCCTAAAATAGGCCTTTGCTATTGCAAAATCAGGGTTGACATATGACGATACTTATAAAAGTACTTTAGTGAAAATTTAATGAATTTTTACTTGTTTTTACCACAGTACTTTGTTGGAGAAGAGATCAGAGAGATGAATTGTTGCAAAAGAAAATAATCAAAGCCTTTAAAAAAGCAGGGAACAAAATAAAAGGTGAACATCGGTATCACTAACAAGGTAAACTGAAGTATCATCATCAAGGCTGATAATTTCCTTCGTTCTTTTAGATAAAAAAGGATATAATTATGGAATATCTATACCAAAATAAGCTTAGTAAACACACTACCGCTGCACCTCACGCACCAGAGTAGCCAAATATTCCACACGTTCCGGGCAAAATACAACCTCACGCAAGCCCTCCGACATGCGTCCTCCAGAACAAGAAAGACAGATTTCTATATAACCGTATGCACGATTATCGGGGGTATAGAAGAGCAACAGATGGCGAGGTTGGTAACATAATCCGGTGATTTTCTCTGCACAGAAATGCTGTACATAAAGTGTACTTTGCCATTTCGCTATCGCTTGCGCATCTAGGTTGACCCTTGAATGGATACTATCGGCCAGCATATTAAGCCTCCCGTTTTCAAGAAGCGGTTTGTCTTGCCCGCACTCGTTAGACCACCAGTCCATTCGGTCACTCTTATACGTTACTAGCTCCACACGTGTAGCGTCAGCAAACGGATCAATCCCGGAGTTGTCTCGTTGCTCGACAATCGGAGCTATTGTCTCAGTGTTTTTCTTATACAATTGGGTAAGCGTCAACACAGCTACACTGCACAATCTTATCGCAATAACGTTGAAGAAAGCTTTTTTCATTTTCTTTCTTTCAATTCACGAATACATTTGAGCACCGTTCTCCTGTTTTTTGCTACACTCATCCATTTTGGTAGTCGGGAAGCAATACTGCTATTCTTGTAGGGCAAGCCGTTTCGGCTCCTGTTTGTAGCCGCAATAAAAGTTTCTATCAGCTCTAAATGTTCTAAATTATATGCCCAGATAACACCCTCCAAACAAGGTCCCATAAACCACAGGGGATGATGGAAAAAAGGATCCACTTCACCCCCGAGCAACTGCATATGATGTCCAAAAACCTTACCATTACTGCTGGTCCGCATGAAATCTGCTTCCTTTTGGTAGTATTTTTGGTTATAACCACAATGGATACAGACACAGTACGTCAATTCCTCTACTTTTTCGTTATACAACCCTGGACCTTTGACCAGCGCTTTGCTTGTACATTTCGGACAAACGATAACCACTTCGTTGCTGAAATCCGAATGCTCTAGTTGGTATGGGGAAAGTGAGTTGTTCATTCAAATAGCTACTATAGTAATAGGTTCAATTTATTTAAACTTTTCAGTTTTGATAAAATTCCCATTTACGTCATAATATTTCCATGCCCCACTTTCAAGTCCGTATTCATTATCATGATGTCCCGCCGATTGCAACTGTCCATTTTCGTGGAAATATTGCCATTTACCTAATTTAAAATTTTCTTTATAGCGGCCCACACTACTCAATTGTCCATTTTCATAATACGATTTCCACTCTCCTTCTTTCCATTCATTTTCTTTATATTTTCCTAAAGTTTTTATTTGCCCGCTTTTATAGTAGTACTTCCACTCACCTGCTTTAGTTCCTTTCTTATAATTTCCAATTTCTTCCAGCTGTCCATTATCATAGTAGAATCTCCACTCTCCGATTTCATAATCTTCCCTATAGTTTCCTGTAGCTTCCAACCGTCCATTATTATGATAGTGTTTCCAGACACCTTCTTTCCAATCCTCTTTGTATCTTCCTTCTGCCTCCAGTTGTCCGTTCTCGTGGTAGTACTTCCATTCGCCCGTTTTATATTCATTCACATCATAATGGCCGATGGATTCTAATTTCCCGTTTTCATGATATGTTGATTCTTGGGCTTTGGCCGATAATGATCCTATACAAAGCGTTAATAATAAGATTAATGATTTCATATTTTGTTAATTTTTTTTGATTACAAGAAATACATCTTACCGAATTTCAGATTGTCAATAAAAGCATAAATTTTTCTTCTAATTTAGCTGATGCATTAGGCTACGGTCCGCTACTTTGTTCGTAAATCCGAATGTTGCACATTTATGCTACCTTATACCACCTTCGAATTTAATACCTTTAAGGGTTGATTGATCCTTTCAATTCGCCATTTTCGTCATAGTACTTCCATTCACCGGTTTCCACCCCGTTTTCATATTTTCCAATCATCGATAGTTGACCGGTTTCGTGATAAACCTTCCATTCGCCGGTTTGCACACCGTTTTCATATTTTCCAATCATCGATAGTTGACCGTTTTCGTGATAAGCCTTCCATTCGCCGGTTTGCACCCCGTTTTCATATTTCCCAATCTTGAGTAACTTCCCATTTTCGTGATAAGACTTCCATTCGCCGCTTACAATTCCCTTTTTCAATTCTCCAATGTTTGATAACAGTCCATTTTCATGATAGCCCTTATATTCGCCGTTTGCTTCTCCGTTTTCATAATTTATAATACCACTTAATCGTCCGCTTTCGTAATAAATCCTCGATTCGCCGGTTTGCAGACCGTTTTCAAATTTTCCAATAAATAATAACTGCCCGTTTTCGTAATAGTTCTTCCATTCGCCCGTTTGTTGGTCGTTAAGGAACAATCCTTCTCCATGTTTATATTTTGACTCCAGTTGGTCTGCCTCCTTTCCCACGTAAATCACCCATAGGCCCTCTTTCTTTCCATCTATTTTTTTTCCTTCTCCAAAATGAACCTCATCCCCGTCCTTTCCTACACCTTGCCTAAAGATCTCTCTTTCCTGCGCGAATAACATGCCGGTTAGAAAAAATACAAGAAACAGAGACAGTACTATTTTTTTTAATGTGGTGTGTGTGTTTTTCATAACTGTATACTTTAATGTAACATTCGTGATTTTCATTAATACCTTATTTAAGCCGTGAAACAGACACCAAGCGATAAATCTCATTCCGCAACAAATAAAACAAATTGTCCTCAAATAAAAAATACCCCAATAGGATATTTTAGTTTAAAAAAGATGCAAACTATGTTCCTCTTTGTGTCTTTAGGCGACATATGTTAACTGATAAAAGGATAGGAGTAAGCTTTGTCGCAAGGATTTACATCTTTCGGGCAGAGAGTAAGCGAGTATTTTGTAGCCACCTATGACGAACGACAGCATTTAGATTGACTGAAAGCATATAGGCGAAAATCCTGATTTGCAATGGTCAAAAATGAGACGCAAATGCTACGAATACTCAATGCTGAATAAGATTTCAGCCAACACCCAAAATCACCCATTCCTAGGATCTTCCAGTATCCCCATTTTACGACTCCAAACCACATTCATGCTATAAAAATCAAACCGATCAGTTATTCGCCCATAACAGGCATAAACCCCCAATCCATTAATTGGGTATTTCTCTACGACATCAGTAAAATGGGCAATCAAAAGCTGCGCAATCTATTGTTCATGTGCAGTTTTAACGCTTGCAGGTACAACAAGGCTTGTAGGGAAATTTATGAGCGGATAGTGGCAAAAGGTAAGAGCAAAAAACTGGCATTGATAGCGGTGTGTAATAAGCTCTTAAAACAGGCCTTTGCCATTGCAAAATCCAGATTGGTATATGACGACACCTATAGAAGGACTTTAGTGAAAAGTTAATGGATTTTTACTTGCTTTTTACCACAGTACTTTGTTGTAGCACGTTTTTATTTATTCAAGCGTTTTTTTTGCTCTTTCTCTAATTAGCAGAAAACTCATAATCGTAATAATACTTATTCCAATCACTAATAATCCGTATTTGAATAATCCTGTTATAAAAAATGTCGGAAATCCACCATAACGACCTTTTTCCGATATTTGAACAAGTTCAGAAATGATGTTAGAATTCTCTAATAATAAATAACAGAAAATACAGACTAAACTAATGATATAAAGTCTTATGATTTTAAATTTTCTTTTATTCCGATTTAATATCATCTTCAGTTTGAAATTTTCCATCTGAACCAGCAGACGTTATTAAAAATCCATTTCCATTTTCGGTAATCGTAAATTTATATTCTCGATTCCACGCATCTTTTTTCCAATCTTGTCTTAAAGGACTATTTCCGATTAATTCATTCAGTTCCGTTGGATATTTTCCGAATTTTTCATTCCAATTATTCATTCTGTCGCTTATTTCAGATATTTCCTTTTTGGTTTTTTCAGGAAAAACTGATGTTCTTTGATAAGTAAAAAATAGGACAGCACTTAAACTTCCAATGACCAAAACAGAAATTAACATTAATGCACTTGGTTGCATAAAATATTTTTGAATCGGTCTTTTAATTCCGTCTTCTTTTTCCTTTTTACTTATCCGTTTTTTATGTTTATAATCTTCACGAATTAGTCCAAATTCAGCTAAAGTCGAAAGTATTAATTCTATCATTTAGTTCGTTTCTCAAATGTGCTACAACGTTTGGTATAAGCGCAGTAGCGGGATTATTGCACTGAACTTTCGGCTTATAACTGACTTTAAGTTTATAAAATTATCTTGGGTTAAGTGTAGGCTACCCCAGTTTAGAACTGTTTGTTAATCCAAATATATAGTTTTTTCCGTTTTAAAATGAATTG
>JBARDR010000105.1:0-2918 GCA_049795335.1 Gelidibacter sp.
CCCCAATCCAACTAATGCTGAATCCCGCCAAGGCAGGCCCAAGAACTGAAGCTACTTGCCATGTGGAACTGCTCCAAGTCGCAGCATTGGGATATAATTTCTTTGGAACTATTAAGGCAATCAATGAAAATACGGTCGGTCCAATAAAAGCTCTAACCAATCCTCCCATAAATACTAAGGCATAAATGCCATATAATATTGTATTTGTGGACCATTCGCCCACTATTCTAGGCCATGTCAATAAAAAGAGCCCTAAGCTGATGACCGAAAAACCAATAATGCATTTGATTAAAAGCGCTCGTTTTTCATTCTGATCTACAATGTGACCAGCAAATAAGGCTATTGAAAGCGCTGGAATGATCTCCATAAGTCCGATAAGACCAAGTGACCAGGGATCTTTTGTTATGGAATAGACTTCCCATTCGATCACAACAAATTGCATGGACCACGCAAAAACAAGTGCAAACCGCACCAATAGAAAAGTATTGAATTCCTTAATACGAAGGGCGGCGTAGGGGTCTTTTTTAATTGGTTTTTGTTTCATGGACAATAGACCTTTCGAAGTCAATGAATTCGCAATCCTGAAAGGCGATTAATTTTAATACAAATGTAAAATAACCAAAGTTCTTAATTTATTTTTTCGTCAAATTCTGAATCAATCCTAAGATTTTATGTCCCTTAATTTCAATTGTAAACTCACAGTGCCTTGCCAATGGTTTTCGTCCACGGAATACACCGCTTTAAACGGTTTCTTGTTGGTAATTAATTCGCATTTATCTCCAAGATTAAAGCCGATGGCGACGATTCTATCCGAATTTTTCTGCTGGACAGTCACTCTTATATGTTTATCATCTTCGCCAACACATTTGCCGTAACCTGTATCCTGTAAATTTTCAGTCATAAAAACCGGCGCCATATTTCCTGGTCCGAATGGCGCAAATTGCTTTAGAATTCTGTAAAATTTCGGAGTAATATCTTTCAAATCGATGGGCATATCCACTCTGATTTCTGGAACCAACAACGCCCGATCGATGGTTTTGGAAACCTCATCTTCAAATGCTTGTTTAAAGGCTTCATAATTTTCTTCCTTAAGCGTTAAACCTGCAGCATATTTATGACCGCCAAACTGCTCAATATGTTCACTGCATGCTTCTAAGGCGTTATACACATCAAATCCGGATACAGAACGTGCGGAAGCGGCCAATCTATCGCCACTTTTAGTAAACACCAAAGTTGGTCGGTAGTACGTTTCAATCAAACGCGACGCCACAATACCAATCACGCCTTTGTGCCAAGAATCTTGATAAACGACCGAAGTGAAGCGTTCGTGCTCCTCAGATTCTTCAATTTGCATTAAGGCTTCTTGAGTAATAAGCTGATCGGCTTCTTTTCGGTCCGTGTTGAATTGTTCAATTTGAAGCGCATAGGTTTTTGCAAGTTCAGCATCTTCTTCAGTCAGCAATGCCACGGCATGATTCCCGTGTTTCATTCGTCCTGCGGCATTTATTCTTGGCGCCACAATAAAAACGACATCGGTTATGGTCAATTCCGTTTTTTTAGTCTGATCAATAATGGCTTTAATTCCGGCACGTGGATTTTGGTTAATCACTTGCAATCCAAAATAAGCCAAAATCCTATTTTCTCCAGTAATAGGAACAATATCGGCACCAATCGCCATAGCGACCAAATCCAGATATTCAATTAAATCCTCAATGGTTTTGCCGTTTCTGGAAGCCAAAGCCTGAACTAATTTAAAACCCACGCCACAACCGCACAACTCATCATAAGGATAAGGGCAATCGTCCCGTTTTGGATCTAAAATAGCAACGGCATCAGGAAGCTCAGAACTTGGCCTATGGTGATCACAAATGATAAAATCGATACCTTTCTCTTTAGCATAAGCAACTTTATCGATGGCTTTGATACCACAATCGAGCGCGATAATCAGGGAAATATCGTTGTCATGTGCAAAATCTATTCCTTTTATGGAAACGCCATAACCTTCCTCATACCGATCAGGAATATAAGTGGCGACCGCCTCTGTTCTCGTTTTTAAATAGGAAGACATTAAGGCCACTGAACTCGTTCCATCCACGTCATAATCGCCAAATACCAAAATGTTTTCGCCGTCGGCAAAGGCTTTTTCAATGCGCTCCACGGCCTTATCCATATCCTTCATTAAAAAAGGATCGTGTAATTCATCAAGACTTGGCCTAAAAAACTGTTTGGCGTCTTCATATGTTTCAATGCCGCGTGAAAGCAATAAGGACGCAATGGCATCCCCCACTTGAAGCGCTTCTCTCAAATGCTTTACTTTAGAAAGGTCTGGTTTTGGTTTTAGAGTCCAACGCATGGAAAGGTTTCTTGTTTATGGTTTAATGCTCAAAAGATCTCACAGGTTTTTAAAACCTGTGAGATCTTGATCCAAACTATTTATTTATTATGATAATGAATCGACGTGTTGACTTTGGCAAATTTCCTAAACATTTCCATAACGCCACAATATTTCTCGATGGATAAATCGACTGCTTTTTTGATTTTATCTTCGTTTAGGTTTTCGCCATAAAAGTGATATTCTACAGAAACTGTATGGTAAGTTTTGGGATGCTCTTCAGTCAATTCACCATAAGTGTCCATTCTGAAATCTGAAATCTGAACTTTCATTTTGTCCAAAACAGAAACCACATCTAATCCCGAACATCCGGCTAAAGCAGAAAGCATCAAAGCTTTTGGTCGTAATCCAGAATTATGCCCGCCATGTTCTTCGGACGTATCCATAAAAAGGGTTTTTCCGCTTGGGTTATCAGATTCAAATTGTGAGTTGCCTTTCCAGTGCGTGACGACTTTATCTTCCATTAGTATAGGTTTTAAGTTAGAAAGTATTTGAAGCAACAAACACTTCTAAGGTTATATTCATT
>JBARDR010000106.1:0-1809 GCA_049795335.1 Gelidibacter sp.
ATGAAACGCGAATGTTTGGCGTGCATTCTGGAATGTCGATGAAGGTGGCACGTAATTTATGTCCGGAAGCTATTGTGATCCGTGGGGATGCGTCTATTTACACCAAATATTCGCATTTGGTTACGGAGATCATTAAGGAGAAAGTACCGGTATTTGAAAAAGCGAGTGTCGATGAGTTCTATGCCGATTTGACCGGGATGGATAAATTTCATGGCTGTTATAAATATGCATCTGAGCTCAGGCAAAGTATCATTAAAAATAGTGGCCTGCCGATCTCGTTTGGACTTTCTGTAAATAAAATTGTTTCCAAAGTGGCCACTGGAGAAGCGAAGCCCAATAACCAATTAAAGATTGATGCAGGTTTTGAAAAATCCTTTCTTGGGCCTTTATCCATTCGAAAGATACCTTCTGTGGGAGAAAAAACTTATCAAGTACTAAGAAATTTAGGCGTTGATAAGGTTAGGGTGGTACAAGAAATGCCCATCGAAATGATGACCAGTGCCTTGGGTGCCAATGGTGCCACTATCTGGAAAAGGGCTAACGGTATTGACAATCCACCGTTGGTGCCGTTTCATGAGCGGAAGTCCATTTCAACAGAACGCACTTTCAATAAGGACACTATTGATGTCAAACAGTTACGGACCACCGTTTTTGCCATGGCTGAAAATTTGGCGTTTCAGTTACGTAGGGGAAATAAAATAGCTGGGGTCATCAGTGTGAAAATCCGGTATTCTGATTTTAATACCTATAGCAAACAGGTTAAAATCCCTTACTCCAGCGCCGATCATGTCATCATTCCGAAAGTGTTGGAACTCTTTCAACAATTATATCAACGTCGGCTGTTGGTTCGACTTGTCGGCGTGAAGATCAACGATATTGTAAGCGGCCATTATCAGATTAATTTATTTGATGATACCGAAGAAATGCTCAGTCTTTATAATGCCATGGATCATATTAGAGGCCGTTATGGTGAGGCCAGCATTATGCGCGCCTCCTCCATGGGCGCCAACTCTATTGGAAGATTTGACAATCCATTCAATGGCGAACCGCCAACAGTATTAGCTCATAGAAACCACTAATGTATCTTAATTGTCACTCATATTATTCCCTGCGCTACGGTACGTTTTCTGAAATAGAACTTTTGGAACTTGCCCAAAAAAATGATGTCCAGTCGTTGGCATTGACGGACATTAACAATACATCGGCGTGTTTAAATTACATTAGAAAAGCGAAGGATTATGATATCAGACCTGTGGTTGGCATTGACTTTAGAAATGGCAACAAGCAAGTCTATGTCGGTCTCGCCAAGAACAATGAGGGGTTTCAAGAACTCAATGCCTTTCTATCCCATCATTCGGAAAACAAAATCAAATTGCCTGAGCTCGCTCCTCCTTTTGAGAATTGTTATATTATTTATCCTTTTGAGCATGTTCTACAATTAGAAAAGACTGATTTTTCTGATAATGAATTTATTGGGGTCTCGACTGAGGAATTGCGGAAACTACGGTTCTCTAAATTGAAAAATCTGGAAAACAAATTGGTGGTTCTGCAGACTGTTACCATCAGAGGGAAAAAGGATTTCAATGCGCACCGATTGTTACGCGCTATTGATAAAAACACTTTGTTGAGCAAACTTGATAAATCGGAGGAATGTAAGCTGACTGATAAAATGATTTCTTTGGATGAGATCCATGAAGCCTTTGGTGATTTCCCGAATATTATTGAGAACACGAATCGGATCTTGAATAACTGTCATATTGAATTTGGTTTTGGAGAGCATCGTGTTTCACAAAACTTAAGGCTTTATAC
>JBARDR010000107.1:0-2525 GCA_049795335.1 Gelidibacter sp.
AAAAAAGGAGGAGTAGCATTGCAAAAGCAGCAAAGGATATTTTTAAATTCATTTTGTTTTACCTTCTGGTTATAGATGGGTTTGCTTAACGGAATCGCACAAAAATACAAATGTTCTTGTTGCGGATCAGAAAATTCATAGAATTCTGACGTCCGAAGTGTATAAAGAGGCAAAAGGATTTCCTCCCAAATTACTAACGGATATCGGTCTGGGTTTTCATATAAAAAACCATCCGCTTGCTTATAAAGATTCCGAATAGGAGGGATAGGGCTATAAGGATTAAAAAACAATTTCTAAGTCGTTTTTATTGTCCTTTTAAATAATGTAAATTTAAAAATTTGATTAAAATAAATTGTGGTTCTATTCAAAATATGCGCTTTTAAACTTAAGGAAAGGTTTTTTCTGGAGACGAATAAGACTTTTGCTGCCTTCATTTTGTTAGTAAAAAGACAGATGTTTTTTAAACCTTCTAACGCTCAGTTATTTTGAAATTTCCTCCAATTGTTGATAACCATTTGACAACAATTTTTGGAGCCAACCAAAAGTCATTAATAAAATTAACATCTTTACACCTCAATTATTTTTTAATTCTTAGTCCTTATTCTCATGGAAATTACTCATGTCATAAAAAGAGATTTTCGCACGAAACTCTTTCATTTACAAAAAATTACAGAAGCGATATTAAAAGCGATGACCGCTGCAAATCACGGCGGACCTGAAGATGCACAACGCATATCTGAGATGGTTTATGGAGCACTTCTTGAAAGAAAAACATTGGATGCGAATTATATTCCTACCGTGGAGGAAGTTCAAGATTTTGTTGAAACCAAATTGATGGAAACCAGTTTTTTTGATGTCGCAAAAGGATACATTCTTTACAGAAATCAGCAGACCCAAAAACGTAAATTGAACATCTTTGAAAAACGTATCAATTTAAAGCCTTACGAATATCCAGCACTCTACGAATATGTCCCGGCAATTCGACATTCCTATTGGATTCATACCGAATTTAACTTTACAAGTGACATCCAAGATTTTAAAACCCGTCTTTCAGAGGTTGAGCGCACGGCTATTAAAAATACGATGTTGGCCATTTCACAAATCGAAGTGGCAGTAAAAAGTTTTTGGGGGGATATTTATCACAGAATGCCAAAACCTGAAATTGGTTCCGTTGGAGCGACCTTTGCCGAAAGTGAAGTGCGCCATCATGATGCCTATTCGCATTTGCTGGAAATATTAGGTTTGAATGAGGAATTTCAGGATTTAAAGAAAAAACCAGCCATTATGATGCGGGTTCAATATTTGGAAACCGCTCTTAAAAATGCAAAAAGTGAAGACAATAAAGACTATGCAGAATCTATTTTATTATTCTCGCTCTTTATAGAACACGTGTCGTTATTCTCCCAGTTTTTGATTATTATGGCCTTTAACAAGCATAAAAACATGCTTAAGGGAATTTCAAATGTGGTGGAGGCAACTTCAAAAGAAGAGCAAATCCATGGCGATTTTGGAATTGATCTTATCAAAATTATCAAAGACGAAAATCCCGATTGGTTCGATGCGGAATATAATGTCATGATTCAAGCCATGTGTAAAGAAGCCTATGCCGCTGAAAGCAGAATTGTGGATTGGATTTTTGAAGATGGTGAACTGGATTTCCTGCCAAAAGCAGTGGTTAATGAATTTATCAAAAACCGCTTCAATAATTCCCTTGAAAGCATTGGCATAGCAAAAATATTTGACATCGACGAAAGCCTTATCGCACAAACCGAATGGTTTGACGACGAGATTATCGGAACCAAACACGGCGATTTCTTCGTGAAACGCTCAATCAACTACAGTAAAAGAACGCAAAGTATAACCAGTGATGACCTTTTTTAAATGAACAATCAAAAACAGACCCTCGACATTCAGACTTCAAAAACAATTTCAGAAACTGACCATCTTTTAAACGCACGAAAGGAAGCGCTCAACCATACGGTAGAAAATGAACCGAAAGGATTTGAGTGGCTTAATGAATACAGCCGCAGCTTTTTAGGATCAGGTTATTTAAGCCCAGGCGTCACTGCTGAGGAACGCATTCGCGAGATCGCCGACCGGGCTGAACAAATTTTGGGTATCCCAGGTTATTCAGACAAGTTTTACCACTATATGTCTGAAGGGTTTTTCTCATTGGCATCACCGGTTTGGTCTAATTTTGGTCAAAAAAGAGGTCTGCCTATCAGCTGTTTTGGATCGCATATTGGCGACGATATGGGGAATATTCTATATACCCAATCGGAAGTAGGGATGATGTCCAAGCTTGGCGGCGGAACTTCAGGATATTTTGGAAAAATACGTCATCGTGGTGCTGAGGTCAAAAATAACGGACAGGCGTCTGGTGCGGTTCATATCATGCAGTTATTTGAATCGATGGTAGATGTTGTGAGTCAAGGTTCCGTAAGACGTGGCCGTTTTTCACCGTATTTGCCAGTGGAACATGCGGACATTATGGAGTTCTTGGAAATCGGTACCGAAGGAAATCC
>JBARDR010000108.1:0-4313 GCA_049795335.1 Gelidibacter sp.
ATGCCAAAGCACCATTTATTTATTTGGTCGACGATGTTTTTAAAGGAAATGCTTGGTTAACCTCGAGGATTTCTTTGGCTTATGCCGATCAATTAATTTTTATTTCAGCAAATCAGGAACCAACAACCTCTCAAGTTGATGACTTGGTAGAGAAGATTATTTTAGAACATAAGGACAGACCTTCAGGCATTATTGGCATTGGAGGAGGAACACTTATGGATTTAGCAAAAGCTGTTGCAATTATGCTGACCAATGCTGGCGATTCTAAAGATTACCAAGGTTGGGATTTAGTGAAATCACCGGCCATTTATCATGTTGGCGTTCCAACTATTTCTGGAACAGGCGCTGAAGTATCACGAACGACTGTATTGACAGGGCCTGAAAAGAAACTGGGCATCAATTCAGATTACACGCCTTTTGATCAGGTTATTTTAGATCCCGAATTAACCGAAGGCGTTCCTAATGACCAATGGTTTTATACGGGAATGGACTGCTTTATCCATTGTGTGGAATCTTTAAATGGCACCTTCTTAAATGCTTTTAGTCAGAGTTATGGCGAAAATGCTTTCGACTTATGCAAGGAAATATTTATTGATGGAGACGGTTCGAAAGAAGAATTGCAGGACAAATTAATGATGGCTTCCTGGCACGGCGGTATGAGTATCGCCTACTCTCAAGTAGGTGTGGCGCATGCAATGAGTTACGGGCTTGGCTATCTTTTAGGAACCAAACATGGCTTAGGAAATTGCATTGTTTTTGATCAATTGGAAGAATTTTATCCAGAAGGTGTCGCCTTATTTAAAAAGATGAAAGAAATCCATAATATCGAGATTCCTCAAGGTATTTGTGCGCATCTCGAAGATTATCAATTTGACATCATGATTGATGTGGCTTTAAGCTTGGAGCCACTTTGGGAAAATGCTATTGGTAAAAACTGGAAACAGACCATTACAAGAGAAAGATTGAAAGCTTTATATCAAAAAATGTAGCATGAGATGGTTATATAAATTTATCTACTTTAAGATCTTAGGGTGGAAAGTAGTGGGGAATGTCACTATGTCAAAGGACACCATTAAAAAGGCGGTTGTCATTGCGGCGCCTCACACTAGTTGGCAGGATTTTTATATTGCAATTCTGATGCGTCGTGTGGTTGGGGTTAAATCTAATTTTGTGGCAAAAAAGGAGCTTTTCAAATGGCCTTTTAGCTATTATTTTAAAGCTCTCGGAGGTGCACCTTTGGATAGACGCCCTGGACAGAACAAAGTAGAAGCCATTGCCAAGTTGTTTGAAGGTAAGGAGGAATTCCGTTTGGCCTTGTCCCCAGAAGGGACCAGAAAGAAAGTGCACGAGTGGAAGACTGGGTTTTACTATATCGCAAAAAAAGCCAATGTACCTATCATCATGTTTACTTTCGATTTTGAGCACAAACAGAATAAGATCTCAGAGCCTTTTTATCCTACTGATAATATGGAAGCCGATTTTGAGTATATGCGCGGCTTTTTTAAGGGTATTAAAGGGAAAGTAGCGGCAGATTCATAAGGTTAATTTAAATTTTACGACAATGCTATCATAAGCTAGGCTTTGGCATGTAATTTGACAAAGGACTGCTGCAGATGTCTAATGAAACATACAGTAAACATTTTTTTGTCCCTAAAGAGAAACATTAGGAACATTGCACCACAAAAGCTATCTTTTTTAAAAGGTAGCTTTTTATTTTTAAAATCACTGAAATTATTACTTAGTAGTTAGCGCTTTGGAAATCTCAGTAAATTCTGGGTTAAGTCAATTACGAAATAGTCAATTGAAAGTTTGAATTCAATCTATGGTCGTTAATGGCAGAATAAACTTATTAGTTGTATTAAAATACATAATAAATAGTCAATCGAACCTATTTCTTACCCAGATATTTTTGTTTTAATCGTTTTTTTCTTTCATACTTTTTTCTGAAATTTTCAGTAAAATACCACATTAATTCAAAGGCCTTTTCAAAATTTTCACCGCTTAGTTTGGCATATTCATGACTCATTATTTTTATCATTTCTTTTTTGGGAGTTAGTCTCGCAAAGCTTTTCATTCTCGCCTCAAAATCTAATTCGATAAACGACATTCTGTTTAAATCAACTAAATAGAATTCATAAGTATTTTTATTTTCGACAATGAGGGTATTACCGGGTGAATGATCTTTGAAGTAGATTCCTTTTTCATGCATTTCCCATGTGAATCTGGTAAATTTCCTTAGTATTTCTTCGTGATTTTTATAATCCGGCGTAGTTATCAATTCCCGATAGGTCAAATCATAATCCAGATGTTCACAGATATAGTAACTATCTGTAATACCCAATAAATTTGAATTCTCAAAATACGCCACGGGTTGTGGTGTTTTTATATTCCTATCAATAAGTATATTGGCGTATTCAAAGGAACGTCGGGCTTTAGATTTTCTAAAATATCGATAAGCTATTTGATTGATTAAATTGGGTTTTTTAAAAGATTTTATATTAAGTTTTATTCCCTCCAGATCAAATAACTTGATAACATTTCTGTTGCCTTTCATAAACAGAATCCCATCACTTTTAAAATTATTTATGAACGAAAGTAGAACATTGTAATTGGAAGTGCGTAAGGGATGGATAATACCTTTCATGTCATACTTTCATTTGATAAATAAAAATACATATTATAATTGATATGAGGTCCATAAAATTTAAATACCTTAGCAAGAGTTAGTTGAATTTATTTTACAGCCAAAAAAAGCAAAAAAATAAGCCAAATAAATAGAGTCGTTTAAAATAATTGAAGTAAATTATGCTTTATAATTTATGAGAATCCTCTTGTAAATAGGTTCCAATTTGAATGAATTTATGGGGGTTTGGTTTAGAATAATGAAGATAATCTATCAGATAAGAAGAGCCAGTATAACATAGCGTGCAACGACAAAACTTTTCCTTATTTATAGAAATAATTACCATAAGAATTGATGCAAATTGCTCTTAAGTGAAATTTGACACACCCACTACAATATGAGTTACCAATTTACTATCATTGTTCCAGTATTTAATGAAGAAGACAATTTATTGCGGGTTGAACAGGCTTTAATCGATTATATGAAAATTGCAAGTAAAAAAACCAGAATCCTGTTTGTAAATGATGGTTCTAAAGACAAAAGCTTAGAACTTATTGAAAGTATTTGTAAAAGACAAACCGAATTCGCTTTCATTAGTTTTGAGGAGAACAGAGGATTAAGTACCGCTATAAAAGCTGGATTTGATTATGCTGACACAGAGTTCGTTGGTTATATGGATTCTGATTTGCAAACTGCTCCTGAAGATTTTAATTTACTCTTAGAACATATTGGAGAATACGATTTGGTAACTGGGGTCAGAGCCAATAGAAAAGATAGGTTTGTGAAAAACATGTCCTCTACCATTGCCAATAGCATTCGCAGAGCGTTTACTCATGATGGCATGGACGATACGGGCTGTCCGTTAAAAGTAATTAAAACAGATTATGCTAAACGCATCCCAATGTTTAAGGGCCTACACCGGTTTTTACCCGCCATGATCCTATTGCAGGAAGGTAAAATTATTCAAGTTCCGGTACAGCATTTTCCCAGAATGTCCGGAACCTCTACATTTGGGTTATGGAACCGATTGCTTGGACCTTTAACGGATTGTTTTGCTTATTTATGGATGAAAAAAAAGTACATCAATTATTCAGTAGCTAAAAATGGGTAATGAGTAGCTGGTTAATATATAGTATTGGGTTTTTAGCTCAGATTTTATTTTCTTCCAGACTGCTTGTTCAATGGTTAACTTCCGAAAAACAGAAACAAGTTGCTACTCCATCTTTATTCTGGTCCTTAAGTTTACTTGCTTCATTTTTATTATTTATCTATGGTTATTTAAGAAATGATTTTGCCATTATGTTTGGGCAAGCACTAACGTATTTCATCTACATCAGAAATTTGCAGTTACAGAAGCAATGGCAGCGTTTGCCAAAATTAATACAACTTTTTTTAGTTTTTGTTCCTTTTCTAATTGTTGTGTTTTATTACAATAATAATGTGATCGATGTGGAATTGTTATTTAAAAATGAAGCTATTCCATTATGGTTATTGAGTTTAGGAGTCGTGTCGCAAATTGTATTTACACTTCGATTTGTATATCAATTGCTATATTCCGAAAAACGCAAAGCATCCCTATTACCTTTAGGTTTTTGGGTGCTAAGCGTAATCGGATCTGTTTTAATATTGACTTATGCCATATTTAGAAAAGATCCAGTTCTTTTTGCGGGCAATATTTTCGGAATGGTGA
>JBARDR010000109.1:0-1956 GCA_049795335.1 Gelidibacter sp.
ATGTCAACATATCAAAGTATTACCTGGAATTTGGTTCGGGAGGTAGTACACTGCGCGCATTACAAAAGTCCAAAGCAAAAATATATTCTGTAGAATCTAGCTTGGAATGGATCGATTATCTATCTAAACACCTAATAATACGTTTAGCAAAAAACAAAAGATTGTTTTTTCATCTTGTAAACATAGGAAAAACGGAGAGTTGGGGATATCCAGTTTCTAATGACTCAAAAAACTTATTCCCCAATTATTCCAATAGTATCTTTGATTTATTGGACTCCAAAAAAATAGACACGGTATTAATTGATGGCAGATTCAGAGTAGCGTGTGCACTAAACGTTATTTTAAATCTATCTTCAAATAAAAACACTATAATTCTTATTCACGATTTCTGGAATAGAGAGAAATATGAAATGGTGTTACAATATCTTAACCTAGTTCAAAAAGTTGATTCGTTAGGCGTATTTACAATTAAAAATAATTTAGATTTAAGTTTAGTCAAACAAGAATACGACATATATAAATACATTGCAGATTAATATTGATAGAGCATAAAATAGAATTGTAATACCATGTAAAACCTGCATCTAATATTTTTATTAAGCTTTCTTTAAAATTTAATAAATTTAATATGGCGCGCTTTTTTCCCTTGCACTAAACTTTAACTACTAGAACTCTGCAGCCGTTGGATGATTCGCCTATTTTTGCCAAGTATTATTATGTCAAACATTCGCATTTGGAGCATTTGATTGAAACTCTAAATGCTACCGATAAAATTATCGAATGTTTCCAACTTGGCACTAAGCCCCTAATAACTTACTACATACTGTCCTATTAGTCGAACTATTTATGCCTGAAATATCAACTTTTTAACTGAGACGTTTTGAAGCATCCAAACATTTTAAGATATTGAAAAAAATAAGCCCACCAATACCATAATCACATAGCATTACTGTGGATTGCAATCCTGGTTATGATAAAGGATGATTTTTACTTCATTCTTTGTTTTACTTCTTTTAATAAAAGGTATTTTGATCGTGCCAATTGTAATTTTAAGACCGATGAAATAAACCTTTTTCGATAAGCATCAATTATATTTTTCCTTAATACATTAGCTAATTCTTCAGAAAAATGTTTTTTACACATATTATATGTATGTACATCAAGCATCAGCATTCTACTTCCTGTTTCACGAGAGCCACCAAAAGGAGCTCTTTCATGTAATAATTTTGCTTTAGAGTTGTACCAAGTTGAAAAGCCGTATTTATATAGTTTTATGGCCATTTCTCGATCTTCCCCAGCTCCTGTAGGATCAAAAGTTTCGTCAAAACCTCCGATCTTCTTAAAAGCTTTTGTCAATATCGCTGAACAACCTCCTGGAAAACTTAAAGTGATACGAGATTCCGAAGAATTCGGATTATTAGTCAACACTTTAATGAAATTTAAATTATTACGTGTAAGATATTGATCTTTTTCTAATAAGTAATTTCCTTGCGGATCGCATACTGCTCCAGCTACAGCATCAAATCTACCGCATATTATTGGTGCAGTGATTTCTTCAATGAAATCTGAATTTATTCTTGCATCATCATCCAAAAAGACCAATATGTCGCCTTTAGCTTTAGCAACTCCTATGTTTCTAGAGATGCATGGCCCTTTTGATTCTGTAAAAACATAAATGCAATTGCTGATTAACCTTTGGATATCTGACTGATCCACAACTATGACTTCAAAATCAGAAACTGTCTGTTGCCTAAGATCCTCAATTAAAAGATTGATGTAGTCAAATCTATTTCTCGTGGGAATAATTACCGATATCTTCATTATGGTTTAATTTTAATCTGAATAAGATTATTTCTCAGCCTATAGTTGGGACGTGTAAAAACTATTAAAATCATATAATAAAAAACCATTTCAATATAAACCAGTAAGTTGTTTCCTTTTAAAGGAATCTTGATA
>JBARDR010000110.1:0-6314 GCA_049795335.1 Gelidibacter sp.
ACTTTTCCTGGGCCGACATTTGACTGCCGATCAAGAAAACGACTACTGCAATAATTTTAAAATATTTCATTCTTAATTAATTAAAATTTCATCAACAAACAACCACACATCACCGCCACTTTGGATGGTTTTTAAATTTTTGGCCACTACTTTCACATATCTTACAGATTGCTCCTCAAAAGAAACTTTAAATTCTTTTAAATCGAAAGAAGGATTTTTAGCAAAGGCTCTTTTTTCAACGCCAACTTCTTTGTAATTTTTTCCATCGTTAGAAACAGAAACGCTAACTTCAATTGGGAAATAAATGCCAGGCCCTTGATTTTCTAAAGTTCCTACGATGACTTCATGAATTGAAGTTTCTTCGCCCAAATCGACCACAGCTTCCATGTCTTTACCTAACCAGGCTTGCCAATGTCCGTCAGAGAAATTTTTGGTTCCACGCAAGGTATTAGTCAATCCAAATTCGCCTTCACCTTGATAGCGATCGTCATAAACCACTTTATAAGTCACTTTTTTGCCGATGGCTTTATGAAATTGAACGGTGGTATTAAATGGCACGCCAATCGGCTTGTCGTCTTTAAACAAGGAAGCGTGGATTTCAGTGGTTGTATTGATTTTAAGAGGCTCGGTATATTTAATGGCTTTATCCGAAAGTTTGTCATCGTTTAAAGTGTAACGGATATCAGCATCAGTAAACTCATTCTTCAAGGCCACCGAAACTTCCTTGGTATCCAGATCCATTTTTACATCTTCCATAACCAAATAAGCACTTTTTGCATAATTGATGCCTAAATAATCATAACGTTTGAAAAGCGATGTAATTCGAACTGAAAAATCATCCCAATCTTTAGAGGCCTTTGGACTCCAAACGGCTTCAGATAAAGCAGCCAATCGCGGAAAAATCATGTATTGTGAACTGGCTTCTGTTTTTAATTGCTCGGCCCATAAATTCGCCTGACCACCCAAAACATGTTTTGCCTGTTCTGGTGTCATGGTCTCAACAACGGGATCAAATTGATACACCTTGCTTAACGGCACATATCCGCCCCAAGCCAATGGCTCCAAGTTTTGCGGTCCTTGATAATAGTCAAAATAACAGAACTCTGCTGGCGTCATCACCACATCATGACCTTGCTTGGCCGCTTCAACACCACCGTCAGTACCTCTCCAACTCATTACCGTAGCTTCTGGTGCGATCCCGCCTTCTAAAATTACATCCCAACCTATCAAACGTCTGTCTTTGGAAGTAATAAAACGCTCCATTCTTTTAATGAAATAACTCTGCAATTCGTCAACACTGGTCAAACCTTCGGTTTCCATTCTTTTTTTACAATTCGGACATTTTGCCCAATTGGTTTTTGTAGCTTCATCACCACCTACATGGATAAATTTGGACGGAAACAATTCCATAACTTCCACCAATACATTTTCTAAAAACTCAAACGTAGAATCTTTTCCTGCACAATAAATCTCTGTTATTGGCCAAACACCTCCCGATGGCACACCAATAGGCGTTTCAGTACATGAAAGTTCAGGATATGCAGCAATGGCGCTCATAACATGCGCTGGCATTTCTATTTCGGGAACAACCTGAACGCCTCTTTCAGTGGCATAGGCCACAATTTCTTTAATATCCTCTTGGGTATAAAATCCGCCATAGGTAGCGTCATCTTCCGGAGTGGTCACTCTGCGGCCATCCCAATGCGCATCTTCCTGATCCAATCGCCAAGCACCAACTTCCGTAAGTTTAGGATATTTTTTTATTTCGATGCGCCAACCTTGATCGTCCACCAAATGAAAATGAAACGTATTCATTTTATGCATCGCCAACATATCGATGGTTTGCATTACGTATTCTTTTTTGAAAAAATGACGTGCTACATCCATGTGAAGGCCTCGCCATTTAAAACGTGGTTCATCTTCTATTTTCAGATTGGGAATGACCCATGCTGTGCCTTTTACGAGCGTATTGCTTTCAATTTCGGTTGGCAATAATTGTCTGATGGTTTCGATAGCATATAAAAAACCGACGTATGTTTTTGCTCTGATCGTGATTTTATCAGAAGCCACGTCCAATTCATAGGCTTCATCGCCCAGATCTTCAGCTTCAACAAATGCGATGAAATTATTTTTTGGCGCTTGCTCCGAAACGCCTAACGTCCAGCCTCCCGCTTTATGGAATTTATCGATCAAAATAGAAGCTGCTGTTTTTTGAGATGCATCTGAAATTACAAATTGGGTGTTTTCATTAAACTCAAATGTCCCTTGTTCCAATTTTAATGCTACAGGTTTTGGAATGATTGTAATATCACTTTCTGTAAACACTTTTGGTGTTTTACTCTCTTGGCATGATGCCATCATGGCTATTAAAACCAATACCAACGTTTTTCTTATTATATTCATTTTTTAAAATTTAATTATTGCCACATGGCTTCAAAATTGCCAAAGACGGCGCTCCTATGGAGCTTATAATGATCTGTTAATCTTATGCTATCTACGAAGATGGCGATATATGGAACTTCTGGGAGAGGATTTATTCTTCCCAAGCCATTTTGAAGGAGGCATCTTCCATGCGATTACCTTGCGCTTCATCATAAATGGCGTAGTTAAATCCGGAGCGCAAACTGTAACCTGCGTGTTCGCCATTTTTATTGACGGCGATAAAACCGACTTGTAAATACTCCATGTCTTTATGGCTTTTATGCTTGTTGTAAATGCGTTCCACGATTTCCTTGCAGGCTTCAAATGGCGATTTTCCTTGACGCATCAATTCCACGACCATCGCACTTCCAGCGGTTCTTATCACGGCTTCTCCCAAACCTGTTGCCGCTGCCGCACCCACTTCATTATCCAAAAACAATCCGGCACCAATGATTGGCGAATCGCCTACACGCCCATGCATTTTCCAAGCCGCGCCACTCGTTGTACATCCGCCCGAAATATTACCGTCTTCGTCAATAACCAACATGGAAATCGTATCGTGATTTTCCATATTGATGACGGGTTTATATTTGGACTCTTCCAACCATTTTTTCCAATCGGCTTCAGCTTCGGCAGTTAATAAGTTTTCTTCCTTAAAGCCTTCAGACAACGCAAATTGGAGTGCCCCTTCGCCAGATAACATGACATGCGGCGTTTTTTGCATGACTAATTTTGCCACTGAAATGGGATGCATGATGCCTTGTAAAAAAGACACCGCCCCACAATCACTGTTGTGATCCATGATACAGGCATCTAAAGTAACTTTACCTTCTCTATCCGGAAATCCACCATAACCGACACTTCTTACAGTTGGGTCAGCTTCAGGAATTTTCATACCTGCTTCAATGGCATCGATGGCCGATTTCCCGTTTTTCAACTGTTTCCAAGTTTCTTCATTAGCTGGCAAACCATGGTTCCAGGTTGAAATCACTAAGGGTTTTCGTCCTTTCTTACTGGATGTTGGCGGTGCTATAACGGTGTCTTTGCTGGTCAAATTATTACAGCTTAATACCGTACTGATGCCGATGGTTCCTAAAGCAGCCGTTTTGATGAAATTTCTTCTGTCTGACATACAATGCGTTTTTAATTATATAATTTTGACGATGGTGCCATCAAATTTTTAGTAATTTTATTAGGCTGACTTCCCATGGTAAATTCCAATGCGCCGCCTTCCATAATCTCTTTATGCGTAATGTAATTGCGTTCAATCAACGCGCCATTTAAGCTAATGGATTGAATGTATTTATTTTCGGAATAATTGTTTAATGCGATTACGGTAAAGGTTTTCCCGTTTTCTAAAGTGATAGTGGCCGTGTCAATTATGGGTGAACCAAAAGCATACACACCTTGCGCAGGATTGACGGGATAAAAGCCCAACGCACTGAACACATACCAGGACGACATTTGACCGCAGTCTTCATTGCCGCAATGCCCGCTTGGTTCATTTTGATATTGGGTGTCTAAAATCTCACGAACTAACTCTTGAGTTTTCCATGGCTTTTCTATATAATTATACAAATAAGCGACGTGATGGCTTGGTTCATTGCCATGCGCATATTGACCAATCATTCCCGTACTGAAAATCGGCAAAACATCTTCCGCCAGTGGATGTAAGGTAAACATGGAATCCAGCTTTTTCTCGAATCTTTCCTTTCCGCCAGCAATTTCTGTCAAACCTTCTATATTGTGTTGTACTGACCAAAAATACTGCCAAGCATTACTTTCACAGAAGTAAGGCGAATAGTCCTTCGGAATAAAATCCGCCACAAAAGTGCCATCTTTCAATTTTGGACGCATAAAATTGCTTTCTGAATCATAAAGGTTTCTCCAATATTCTGAACGTTTTGAGAAGGTATCATAATCTTCTGTTTTCCCCAAAGCTTTGGCGAATTGTGCGATGCACCAATCGTCGTAAGCATATTCCAAAGTTTTGGAAACCGACCAATTTTCGTCGTGTTCATCGACAGGGACATATCCCAAGGCCATGTATTCGTCAATTTGTCGCGAATGATCGGTGGCACTTGCGATACAGGCTTTGTAAGCCAATTCAGAATCGAAATCTTTGATCCCTTTAAAATAAGCATCCACAATCACAGGAACGGCGTGGTAGCCTATCATCATATTGGTTTCGTTGCCTTGCATGGACCAAACAGGCAATAACCCCGTTTCTTTATAATGTGCCAACATGGAATTGACCATATCCGACACCCGATTAGGATGCAAAATCGTGTATAATGGATGTGCCGCGCGATAAGTATCCCAAAGCGAAAACGTATCATAGCGATCAAAACCATCGGCTTTCATCGTTCTGTCGTTAGCGCCTTTATAGTTGCCGTTATGGTCACTCAATAAAGTTGGTGCCAACATAGACTGATACAACATGGTATAGAAAATTCGTTTTTGGGTGTCGTCTCCGATAGTAATCTTGATTTTACTGAGTTCCGCTTCCCATTTGGATTCTGCTTGATTTTTTAAAGCTTCAAAATCAAAATTTGGGGCTTCCGTTTCTATAGATTTATGAGCACCTTCAATATCTGCGGAGGATAATCCTGTTTTTAAGACGATGGCTTCGCCTTCTGAAGTTGCGTAATTTAAGATGATTTTGGTGTTTTTCCCTGTAACTGGCGCTGTTGTGAGCGTATCATTTTTAAATATCTGATACGAATCAAAAGGCTTTGAAAGTTTAATCACAAAATACACGCGTTGGTCTTTTGCCCAGCCTGTCGATTTGCGATAGCCTTCAATAGTCGAATTATCCACCACGTTAATATGCGTGTCGGTTGGGCTGTCCCAATTCAAAGCATAACCTAAATCGATATGAATTTGCGAATGATCATCTTTTGGAAAGGTGTATTTATGGATACCTGTTCTTTCCGTCGCGGTAAGTTCAGCTTTGATCCCGTAATCCAATAAATCTACCGAATAATAACCAGGAGATGCTGATTCTTGATCGTGTGAAAAACTTGAATAAGGTTTGAAATGATTGGCTTCGATGCGTTCCGAAAAGCGACTGTTGGTCGGCATTACTAAAATATCATAAAGATCGCCAGCGCCAGTTCCGGATAAATGCATGTGTGAAAATCCAGTAATAATGGAATCTTTATGAAAATAACCCGCAATGCGGTCCCATCCTGAAATGCCGATGTCAGGACTTAATTGCACCATACCAAAAGGTACGGTTGCTCCTGGATAAGTATTCCCTGGACCGTCCGTTCCAATAAACGGATTCACAAATGATGTGAGTTGAACTTGGTCTATTACCCCTTTAGATTCTTTGCACTGAAACAAGAGAAACACGAAGCACACATATAATAAACCAAATTTCTTCATTAATTTTTATTTTACTAGATCACTGAAACTATTCCTATGCTTATTATCAATTGTTATTCAATAATAAGTTATTTAAAATCTTAAGCGATAACCACCTTAGCTTTTCCGTTTTTATAACCAAACCAAACAATATAGGCATAGCAAAAAACGATAATCAATAAGGCATTTTTAAACGCGATAATATCTGTTAAAAAACCAAATGCCGGCGGAATGATCGCACCACCAACAATGGCTGTACACAACAATCCGGAAGCTTTAGGTTTTAAGTGGCCGATACCATCAATCGCCAATGTAAAGATGGTTGGGAACATAATGGAGTTGAATAACCCAACCGCCAAAATACTCCACATGCTCACTAAACCGACGGTGCCGATCGATAATACAATCAAACCAATGGAAATAGTCGCGAAAACGGCCAAAACTTTTCCAGGCTTCATAATTCGAGTTAAATACGCACCAGCAAATCGGCCAATCATCGCACCCGACCAATAAAAGGTTACAAA
>JBARDR010000111.1:0-1803 GCA_049795335.1 Gelidibacter sp.
TTTATGTCCCAAATCATCTCCTGACATAAGTTTACCATCCTTTGAAGCTGGTAAACTTAAATCCAATAGTACCAGATGCAATGGGTTATGATTTGCATGCTCGTCTATTCTAAAATTAGCGGATTCACAGCAAACTGCAGAAGTTATATTGAATTTAAGAGCGGTGTTGTTTTTACTTATGTCTATTAATGTTTTCTTATAGACTTCAATAACCATTGGGTGATCTTCAATAATTAAAATGTTTAAAGTTTTCTTCATTTTTTAATAATAAGTTAGGCGTGTTCTATTCTGTTTCCAAAATTTTTAAAGATGTAAAATTCTGATTTATGGTTGGGGCTTTATTTGTCAAGTACAATTCTTGAGTGCATTATTCATTTGCATAATACATGTTCTTCATTCTGCCCAATGTATTACAATCGATTTAATTTCGTCACTGAAGAACCTTACTATTTGTAAGGTTTTATATCATTTCTTTTACGGCTTTTGAATTATTGGCAATTCATTATGCGTTTAGTGGCTTATGAAGTGTAGGCTTAAACCTTCAGTAGGTTAAAATTTTGCTTCTTAGATTTACCAAAATGGCAATTCAGAATGAATGATTCTAATACACCCAATCACAAGCCGATATAATTTATAAATAAACTTTAAAAATTCTCGTAAATGAAAAAACTGATTTATTATGGTTTCACATTTTTAATTACAATATTTCCACTAATATTGATAGGCCAACAAGAACTTCCGCAAGTTACCCCACCTTCACCTGATGTATTCAGTTTGTTTAAATATACTGATATTCCTGTTTCCAACACTACGGGTATACCCAACATCTCCATTCCGGTGCACAGTATTTCTACGGGTAATTTTGTGTTACCAATTTCATTAAGCTACCACTCTTCAGGAATTACCATTGATGAAGTGGCCAGTAGTGTTGGATTGGGTTGGTCTCTTAATGCAGGCGGAATGATCTACCAAAACGTTATTGGGAAACCCGATGACTTGACCGGAAGATTGCCTTTAGAGCAAAATAGAGAGCTTGATCCGGAAGTGAACCCAGGAGAAATCATTAATTGTGGTCATATAACAAATGAGGATTATCACACATTGCGGTCTTTCGCTGAGGCAATAGCTGGGAGTGGTTCGTCTGATTTGGGACCAGATGTTTTTTATTTCAGTTCGGGAAATTTCAACGGGAAATTTTTTTTTGACAATAATGGGGTAGCCCATACTATTCCCAAGTCTGATATAAAGATCACTAAAGTTTTAGGTGGATTTAAGATTACTGATGAAAATGGGATAAAATTTACTTACGCGGAAATTTCAATTAATATATCTAACAGTCTTGTTGTTTTCAGTACACAGTCTGTGCCTCCTTCTGAGGAGTTCAGATCTCATTCTTATTATTTAACCGAAATTGAAGACGTTAATGGTAAAAGAATATTGTTTGAATATGTTGACCATAGTTATGAGTACGAAACCCAAACAAGCCACATTAGGAAAAAAAGACAACATTATGGTGCAGGTGTTGAATGTGATTATATTCCAGGTGTAAGCTATCCATTGGACGTAAATCAGGAAATTAAGAATAGTAGCACAGTATTAGGGAAATCTATCTATAAGATTTCAACCAGCTATAATGACGAAACTATTGAGTTCTCATATGAAAACTGTCCAAGGTTAGATCTCCCCGCAGTAAGTAGAACTCCTTCTTCCCAATCAACTTCGGGTGGTTTTGCCTTAAGAAAAATCAGCATAAAAAATAAAGGAACCATTGTTAATGATCACACCTTAAGTTATGATTATTTC
>JBARDR010000112.1:0-2760 GCA_049795335.1 Gelidibacter sp.
AAATTCAGGCTATTTAGGATGGATTAGCAATAGCTGGAGAAATCCAGATATGAAATTTACCAGCACTTCGATTACCAAAAAAGGTAATGACCTCATGGTGGATGGCCGACTTGAATTTAGAAGAAGAACATCTTTCGTCCATATTGAGATGACTCAAAAGGCCATCGGGACTACTATCGTTTTAACTGGAGATTTCACGTTAAATACCAGTGATTTTTTTATTCTAGCACCACATCACGATTTGGTGCCCGCTTGGATTCCCTTTAAAGTGACTTTAGTTTTTGACAGCGTTAAGTTAAAGGAATGATTATTTGTCATCTCATCACTGCAGAATCGAAATAGCTTTTTGATGTACTGAAATACCGAAAAAAATATAGCAAGATATTTCAAGTCTCAAAAATGGATACATATTTAAACCGATTTAAAGATTGCCTTATGAATGAGCGTGTTCATAATCTCTTGGAAGGAAAACTTGAAGCCATGTATTTCCAAACCAAGGATTGGATAGAAGACATTGAGTTTTACGAGATTGAATTTAACTTTTTAAATGGTCTGATTTCAGATAGAATTGACAGCAAGACCATTAAAGATTTAGACCATAAGAATTTGTTTCGAAAAATGGATTCACTACTTTTTAAGTTGTCCGATGAAGTCATGCTTCAGCTCAAAGCGCATCTCAAAAAAATATCTCATCTATTGGAGGTTATGAATTTGTCTGATAATAAAGAATTTGATAGCGAGCATGCGCGGCTTTTAGACAAAATAACACAAATTAGGAGAGGTATCAAAAAACTTAAAAAAGCCTTGTTCAAATACCTCAAAAATCATCCCTTCAAATTTGATTTGGATAGTTTTATAAAGGATTTGTAAAATTTTAAACAATTAAAAATGAAAATCAAACTAATTTTTGTGTTAGTCGTTTTTATGACAACACATTCAAATTCCCAAAACGATTTTGATGTTCTTGAGAAAAATATGCCTTTTAATAAGTTGGCCACAAGTTTTACCATTGACGTAGTAGGTGCTGGTGAAAGTTTGGCCATGTATCATTGGCAAAAATTTATTGAAAAGCACAAAGGAACTACTTACGTGATTTCCTATGGTGAAGGAAATATTGAGTTGGAAAGTCAACACGTTGCATTTCCCTTATTGAATAATCAATTGGTAACCATGCATTCCAGGTTTTCGCCCAATAATACTGAGTCTGGAGTTTTGATGACTATTTGGATCGAGTTGCCTGATGGTACATATTATTCATCTAAAACGGATCCAGATTCTGGTAAGAAAATCAAAAATTGGCTGCTCGCTTTTCATCAGGAATTGAAGGAATTAAATCGTACACACTAACGTTTACTGATATTATAGCGGTCATTGTAAAATTACACCTGAGAATATCAATAGACCAAATTTCGTTAATGGAACATCTTAAATAAAATCATTATGCCAGAATTAGCAGTGTCAGAATATGAGATTTTATTAATCTATAATCCCAATAGCCCAACAGGTTCACAAACTTTAGGTTATGCCAAAGGTGAAGGCTATCCTTTGCGCGATGTGGACATTCTTAAACATCAATTTACAGGAACGCAACTAGAGGAATTGGCTGAGCGGCTGAACGTCAACATCGATGGTTTAGTAAACAAGGATCATCCGGATTTTAAAAACTATAAGGATGACGATTTCTCCGATGACGATTGGATCAAGATTTTGTGTAAAAATCCGCAATTGATCAAAGAGCCGATAGCTATCCGTGGGCATCAAGCGATGTTTGTAAAAACACCCAGCGATTTATCACGACTTTAGAATCGAATTAAAGCCCTATACTTTTTATTGATTTTTCTGACCCTTACCTGAAGCAAGGGTTATTCAAAATTCAATGCGGTGTTTTTCCGGACAAGCATTTTATTTAATACAAACTCCACAAATGCAACAGCCTTTCAGTCTGTTTTAAGAAATCATTCTTTCCGAATCAATTGCAAGGCATCTAGTCGTACGCGTGCATTTTTTATGAGTGTTTCTAAGATCGCCCGTTCTTCAATCGCCAACTCAATCTCTTCGGTTCTGATGTCCTTGTTTATTATTTTCAAAGTTTTAAGCCGTTCAATTTCATGATCGAGTTTGAGTTTCATCTGTTGTAAACCCTTTGCTATTTCTTTTTCCCCGAGTTCTTTTGCGATTTTTGATCCTGATGAAATCATATTTGGCAATATGATATTTGCTAAAGTGTCATTTTCTAATAACGTATCTATATTGCTTGGCATTAAGTTTTTGTTGAGCATGTCAACCGAATAGCGTTCAGTCACTTCTTTTCCGGTATGATCGACAATAATTCGAAGGGGCGTATGCGGAAGAAAACGGTCAATAGCAATACTTTGTTTGCCCGATGTTTCCAGCACAAAAATCAATTCCAATAGCAGGGCAGGAGAGCCGGTGCCTCGAATAACGCCATTGCTCGCACTTCCCATGGTTGAACTGAGCACCATGTCAATCGCCCCTGTGGTCATGGGATGATCCCAACTTAAAAAGCTCACATCTTCTCGGCTAAGCGCGCGTTTTCTGTCGAAGGTTACTTGGATGCCTTCTTGCGGAATGGATGGAAATATTTCCGAGTTAAAAGAAGCCGGATGTAATAAATAAGTACGGGCGGCGAGATCTTCCATTTCCACATTAAAATGGTCAAATACTTCGGTTAAATAATTTTCAAGCGTGGTATCTTTATCTTCCGATTGAATTTGTTGAATCAATTTTTTAGAGACTTTC
>JBARDR010000113.1:0-4963 GCA_049795335.1 Gelidibacter sp.
GCTCTCAGTAGAGCCATTACTTTGGTGGAAAGCACAAATTCTCTACATTTAAAAAAGGCCAACGAGATTATTCAGAAGTGTCTTCCCTATGCCAATAAATCGATCAGAATCGGAATTACCGGCGTTCCTGGTGTTGGAAAAAGCACCTTTATTGAAACGTTTGGTACTTTTTTGACTTCACAAGGGAAGACTATCGCTGTTTTAGCGGTAGATCCTAGCAGTAGCTTGTCGAGAGGTTCAATTCTGGGCGATAAAACCCGCATGGAAGATTTGGTAAAGGATGACAACGCCTTTATCCGTCCATCGCCCTCTGGCAACTCCCTTGGTGGCGTAGCCCGCAAAACTAGAGAAACCATAATTTTGTGTGAAGCTGCCGGATTTGACACTATATTGATTGAAACTGTTGGTGTTGGTCAAAGTGAAACAGCAGTGCATAGTATGGTCGATTTCTTTTTGTTGCTGAAATTGGCAGGTGCTGGCGATGAATTGCAAGGCATCAAACGTGGTATTATGGAAATGGCCGATGCCATCGTGATCAATAAAGCCGATGGCGATAATCTAAAAAACGCCAAAATTGCCAAAGTGGAATTTAATCGCGCATTACATCTCTATCCGCCAAAAGAATCGGGATGGCAACCTAAAGTTTTATTGGCGAGCGCCCTTCAAAATGAAGGTATTCCAGAAGTTTGGGAATTGATTGAAAGCTATTTATCCAAAGCAAAGGAAACTCATTTTTTTGACCACACCCGTAACGAACAAAATAAATTCTGGTTGCTCCAAACCATCGATGACCGATTGAAATCTGATTTTTACAATAATACTTCTGTTAAAAAAGAATTAAAAATTCAGTTGGATCGCATTGAAAATGGGGAAACCTCTCCTTTCGCTGCTGCGGAAATTTTATTGGGTTTGACCTAAACTCCTGCGAAGGCAGGAATATCCAATTAAAGTTTCTTGTTTGAATGGGCACCTTATTCTTGAAGTTAATTTACTTTTCTATTTAAACGCAAGCGTCGCAAAGGTTTTTAGATAGGATCACAACGTCATGTTTGTGAGATTAGGAGTTTAAAATAAAAGTTTTGGTTTCGAGTTTAATAAGCTTTCATATTTCTGATCTCAAGTTATCAATTTCAACTCAGATTTCCCATCTCCGCTCAAGCTTCGCACGGGCAGGCAACTTCAATTTGAACTCCGTCGCTGAACCTGTCGAAGTGCGACTACTCTTAACACTTATTACCTTATTCTAATTCTGCTCCACAAATTCTTTCCTCCAAACCCTTTCTCCTTCCTACATATTCATCTACCTTTGCAAAATATTGGTTTAACACTATTATTTGAGAAGCAATAGTGTGATTAAAAGGGAATTCTGTTTAAATCAGAAGCTGTTCCCGCAACTGTACGCTTAGTCTTGATGTATTTCAGGATGCTTATTGTAAAAACTACTTACCACTGCTTTTTTAGCGGGAAGGTTCACAATAAGACGCAAGCCAGGAGACCTGCCAATAACAACAACCATTTAAAAAAATACCTGTTCGGGATAAACAGCATTTATGAGATATTATATTTCTTCTATTCTATTGTTATTTAGTTTTCTTGGTCATTCACAAGAGAACGAAACTGTTTTGGACACTATTTTTCTAAAATCTGAAAAATTACAAGACAAATCTGTTGGCCAACCGATCATCCTGCTCAACAAAGAAGTATTATCCAATTACCGACCACAACTTACCGAAGTTTTACAGTTTGAAACCCCTATTTATTTTAAAGAAAACGGCTTGGGAATGGCAACTTCCCCATCCTTTAGAGGTACAACCGCTCAGCAAACTGCCGTAGTCTGGAATGGCATCAACATCAACTCTTCCTTTTTAGGACAAACCGATTTTAGCCAAGTCAACACACAAAACCTTTCTGAAGTTTTGGTACGCCCTGGTGGTGGAAGTTCACAATTTGGAACAGGTGCCATCGGCGGCGTCGTGTATTTGAATAATAACCTCGCGGTTGATCAAGAAAATTCGCATGACATTCGCGCCTCTTACGGAAGTTTTAACACGAAAAACATAAGCACCAATCATAGCATTTCGGATGCAAAGACCCATCTGCAAATCGGTGTGAGTTATTTAGATTCTGATAATGATTATAAATACCCGAACTCCAACAAGTACAATGAAAACGGACAGTATTATAATCTGAATGCTTCAGTAAATGGTATGTATCAACCCAATGCTAAAAACAGTTTTAAAGTATATTCAAATTGGTTTTTTAGCGATCGGCATTTCTCTATTCTTGAATCGTCACAAACACGTAACAAATACACCGATGATAATTTACGCCTATTGGGCGAATACCAGCATAAATCCGGCAAAAACCAATCTACCGTAAAGGTTGCTTTGATCAATGAAAATTATCGGTTTTATCCCGAAATCGACAGTCGCGAAGGTTCCACTTATGGCATCGGATGGACGTATATCGCGAATTATAATTATCAAATGCAATTCAAAAGGTTATCGCTCAATTTTGGCGGCGAATATAATTTGACCACTGCCAACGGATCCAACTACGACAATATCAAACGTAATAATGGAAGTGCCAATGCCTTTCTGAAACATAAATTGGCCAAAAACTTCCTGTATCAAGCGACTTTACGAGGGGAATTGAATGAAGGCTATAAAACTCCGATTCTGTTTTCGCTCGGCACAAGTTGGCAACCCATTCCCGAATATGAACTTAAAACATCCATTTCTAAAAACTATAGAACCCCGACATTTAATGATTTGTATTGGATAGGCATAGAAAATCCTGATTTAAAAGCAGAATCTTCAATGCAATATGAACTTTCGAACGAATTTACCTTCCGTAATTTAAAATTCGGTTTGACTGCTTATTATAATGACATCAAGGATTTGATTCGTTGGTTGCCTTATTCTGGGGATTTATGGCGGCCTGTAAACACGAATAGCGTGCGATCTTATGGCTTGGAAAGTAATGTCAACTATGGTGTTGATCTCAATAAACATCATCTCCTTATCAATGCGCTTTACAGCTATACGGTTTCTAAAAACAATGAAACGGATTATCAATTAATTTATGTTCCTTATCATAAAGCCACGTTGGGATTCTCTTATAAAATCAATGCTATTTCTGCACGAGTCAACACCATTTACACAGGCGAAGTGTTTACGCATAGTGATAACAATCCTGATACAATTCTCGATGATTTCTTAGTAACCAATCTTTCGGCAAACTATGCTTTTGGAAATAAAGACCAATGGATTATAGGCGGTGGTGTCAACAATCTATTCAATAACGATTATAAAACGATGGCTTACCGACCTATGCCAGGGATCAATTATCACATCAATTTAACTTTAAAATTATAACAATCATGATCAAACAATTTTTAAAATTCAGTACGCTTTGCTTAATCGTTCTTTTAGGATTCACATCTTGTAGTGATTCTGACGATTCCGCACCAATAATCAAAGGCGATTTTAACAACGGTTATTTTGTCACCCACGAAGGTAAATTTCCTGATCCCAATGCTTCTGTAACTTTTATTAACAATGACTTGACAAAGGTTACGAAAGAAATATTTAAAAGTGTCAATGGGAAAATGCTTGGCAGCGTCTTACAATCTATAGCGTTTGATGGTGATTATGCGTTTTTGATAGTCAACAATAGCAATAAAATTGAAGTCGTCAATAGATATACCTTTGAAAGCGTTGCTACAATTACTGAAAAAATAAACCAACCAAGATATGCGGTGATCCAAAATGGAAAACTTTATGTGACTAATAACAGAACCAAATCCGTAGATGTTTTTGATGCCAAAATCTTTCAACATATTACTACCATTGATATTAACAAAGATGTGGAGGAAATAAAAGAAGACAATAATTTTATTTATGTGATGAATACTTTGTACCATACTGATTATAGTAATATTAGTAACAATATTACTGTCATAGACTCAAAAACCAATAAGGTTGTTAAAGATATCACAGTAGGCACTGGTTTAAATTCCATGGAAATTGAAGATGGCATTTTATATGCCTTACACAACACTGGAATTACCAAAATAACTACCAGTAATAATGAAGTTATGGGAGAAATTTCTTTTGCCAAAGGACTTACAAATGCCAATAAATTGGAAGTAGCAGATAATTTCATCTACTTCTTTTCTGGCTCAAAAATTTTCAAATTTAGAACAGACGTCACCTCTTTAGCCAATACTGAACTTGTTGACACCAAAGCAACAGGAGATTCTTGGGATTTAGGTTATGGCTTTAATGTTGTGGACAGTAAAATTTTCTTTACAGATGTGAAAGGCTTTACCGAGAACTCTGAAGTATTAGTTTACGACGTTAATGGAAAGTTCCTAAAATCATTTACTGCTGGGATGGGAGCAAATGGAGTTTATGGTGATAATTAAATAATCTGAAGATAGAATATTAGGATCATTTTGAAGGGTTTATGAGTTTAGGGTTAAAAAAGTTTAGAGAATTAGTTTCAAGTAACAATCCTCTAAACTCAAAAACGAATAGCTTATAGACCTTTTTTGATTTTAAAGTGCTCATGGATAGTTAGTTTCGAGTCTATGAACTTAAAAAAATCTAATTTTCATCAACTCTCCTCTAAACTCATAAACAAATAAACTCATAAACTTTTTTTTGTGACTCTTCCTGTTAAGTCAGCATTCTCGATGCCACATTCAACTTATAATTCCTAGCGTCCCTTGGGAACAACTTTGCGATCCTTGCGGGTAATAATTATCTTAATTTAAACGCAAAGGTCGCAAGGTTTTTTCGCTAAGGTCACAGCAATGCGCATTTTATTTTAAGTATAAAACCTTAACACTTCTTCATTTTAACATCTACGCGGTTACTTTGCGTCTCTGTGACTCTGGGAGAGAAAAGGTTCAATATTCAAAGTTTGAGGTTCGAGTTCAACTTCCCGCCTCTGCTAA
>JBARDR010000114.1:0-1756 GCA_049795335.1 Gelidibacter sp.
ATCTCAAAGAAGTTGGTGACTATGATAAAGGAAAATTAAAATTATTGTTTTCAGGACACCACCTATCGCATGCCGCAAGTGCATATTACCCTTCTACTTTTGAGGAAGCAGCTATTTTAACAATTGATGGAGTCGGTGAATGGGCAACTGCTTCAATTTTTCATGGACAAGATGGAACAATTCGAACAATCAAAGAAATGCCATTTCCACATTCTGTAGGTCTATTATATAGTGCTTTTACATATTTTCTAGGTTTTACAGTAAACTCTGGTGAATATAAAGTAATGGGACTAGCACCCTTTGGAAATGAAAATTCTGAAGAGACAAAAGAATTTATTGAAAAAATTAAGAATAAAATAGTTTCAATTAAAGAGGACGGTTCTATTTGGTTAAATCAAACGTATTTTAATTATGCGTCTGGATTGAAAATGATAGACAAACCCAAATGGGAAAATCTATTTAATATGATTATAAGAACTTCCGAAACAAATATTGAACAGAAACACTGCAATTTAGCTTATGCAATTCAACACATTCTAGAAGAAATTGTTGTGAAAATGGCTAAAGAAGCAAAGCGTTTAACAAAATCCAATAACCTTTGTCTGGCAGGAGGAGTTGCTTTAAATTGTGTTGCTAATTCAAAAATAAAAGAAACCGGTATTTTTGACAACATATATATTCAACCCGCTGCTGGAGACTGCGGTAGTTCTATAGGTGCTGCATTAGCGGTACATCATATGTACTTTGAAAATTCAAAATCTATTAAACGAGAAAACGCCAACATATATTTAGGTCCAGAATCAGATGAACAAGACATTACAATATTAAATCGCAGATACAAAACGGTATATAATAAATATGATAGCATGAATGATCTAAGCAATGATATTGCAAAGTTGATAAGTGAAGGAAATGTAGTCGGCTGGTTTCAAGACAAAATGGAGTTTGGCCCAAGAGCGCTCGGTAATAGAAGTATATTGGCAGATCCTAGAAACTCAAAAATGCAAGAACTAGTTAATCGAAAAATAAAACTCAGAGAAAACTTTAGGCCATTCGCTCCTGCAGTTACTCAAGAACAAGCTCAAGATTATTTTGAACTCGAACATTCATCTCCTTATATGCTCTATACTGCTAAGATAAAACCAGTCTATAGAAATACTATCCCTAATGATTTTCATGAGTTATCGATCGATCAAAAAGGCTCATTAAACAACAGTATATTTCCCGCTATCACACATATAGATTATAGCGCAAGAATACAGACTGTATCAAAGGATGCAAATCCAAAGTTTTGGCAATTATTGCAACATATGAAAGTTCATTCAGGTCATCCAATAGTTCTTAACACGAGCCTTAATGTACGTGGAGAACCTATAGTTTCAACTCCACAAGAAGCATATGATTGCTTTATGAATACAGAAATGGATGTTTTGGTATTACATAATTATGTGTACTTTAGAGAGCAACAATCTGATTCCTATAAAACTAAATCAAAATTTAAACTCGATTGATTCTATGGATTTTTTAAAAGACTTATTCGACTTTATTAAAGAAAGAAAAAAATACTGGCTTGTACCTCTAATCTTCGTACTACTAATTCTTGGGTTGCTAATAGTTCTAGGAGGAAATAGTGCATTAGCTCCATTTATTTATACCATATTCTAACGTATGCTAACAAATAATAGAAACCCAAAAGAATCAATAGTAGTTATTGTTTCAATACTCATTTTACTCTTTTTAACAAAAGGGTTTGTTC
>JBARDR010000115.1:0-6439 GCA_049795335.1 Gelidibacter sp.
ATGCCAATGACTTCATTTTAGCCGAAAAAATAGCTGTGTTGTTACCTCTGGGCGGGAGCTCATTGATGCTTCTTTTAATTACAGGTTTAATTGGAGGCATTGCGGCAGGAGTCTCAGCTTTGCTAGGAAAACAATGCCGCTTACTGGTTAATAGATAGTAACTGTAATAACCGCTCTTTTTTTGACCAATTTTTTATCAAACGAATTAATACTATATTATATTGTTTATAATCGAAATTAGGAATCCAAATGGCAGGGCGACAATTGCCTTATAAATGTGCAACCTGCTGATTTGAAATGCTGAAAGAAAGCTTACGCAAAAAAAATATTCGAAAATAATTTTGTACAAAATGTAATTTGTATTCTTTTTGGAACTATCTTTGACTTATTATATACAATTAATTTAATATTTATTACAATGAGTAAAGGAACAGTAAAATTTTTCAACGATGCTAAAGGCTTCGGTTTTATCGTAGAAGAAGGAAACAACAAAGAACATTTTGTTCACATTTCAGGTTTAATTGACGAGATTCGTGAAGGCGATGAAGTTGAATTCGATCTTACAGAAGGGAAAAAAGGATTAAACGCAGTTAACGTAAAAGTTATCTAATATATAAGCTTTTTTAATGATAAAGCCCTGCAACACTAGTTGCAGGGCTTTTTGTTTCGATTAGCTTCTAACAAAAAAAGCCTGTAATTATATAATTCCAGGCTTCTTTATAGGTGTTGTATTGCTTTATTATGTTGATATTAAAATCCTAAGATCAAAATAAAACACAAAAGTCTGTATTCTTTGGTCTAGTCTCTAGCACATAAAACCAAACCGGTCCAATGTCTTAATTAGAACATCTCTCTTCCAGCAAAATGAAATGCGCTTTCAATAGCAGCATTTTCATCACTGTCACTTCCATGAACTGCATTTTCACCAACAGACGCTGCGAACAGTTTACGAATAGTTCCTTCAGCTGCATCAGCAGGGTTTGTTGCACCAATTAAAGTTCTGAAATCTTCAACCGCATTTTCTTTTTCTAAAATTGCCGCAACAATTGGTCCGCGTGTCATAAATTCTACTAACTCGCCGTAAAAAGGTCTTTCGCTATGAACCGCATAAAACGCCTGTGCGTCAGAGGTAGTCATTTGTGTTAATTTTAATGCAACGATTCTAAAACCTGAAGCATTGATTTTTTCTAATATTGCGCCAATATGTCCTTTTTCGACTGCATCTGGCTTAAGCATTGTAAACGTTCTATTAGTTGCCATATTTGTAATTTAATTAATTCTGATTACCATTATGTTCAGTATTTGGTCCCTCCAAACTGATCCCCTTTCAGCGATTTGCCTTTTACAAAGCGCTTTTAAATTTCGTGCAAAAGTAAGGCATTTATCAGTAAAAACCATATTATGGATATTAAAATATTGTATCTTCGCAGGCTATGACAGAACAAGATATTAAAGAAATTAAGGCCTTATTAGCAACGCCAAAACACATCGTCATTGTCCCACACAAAAATCCTGATGGAGACGCGATCGGCTCTACCCTTGGTCTTTGCCACTATCTTATAAAGAATAATCATCAAGCAACCGTTGTTGTCCCAAATGATTATCCTGATTTCTTGAAATGGCTACCCGGCCAAGATGACGTTATCATTTATGAATCTGATAGAACGAATGCAGAAAATCTGATCGAAAAAGCGGATATCATCTTTACCTTAGATTTTAACGCATTTCATCGCGCTGGCGATATGGAATTGCCTTTGGCCAATTCAAAAGCGATCAAAATCATGATTGACCATCATCAACAACCTGATCTCTATGCTCAATATATGTATAGTGATGTCGGCATGAGTTCTACTTGTGAAATGGTCTACCATTTTATAAGCAAGCTAGGCGATGTTGACGAAATCAATGGACAAATAGCAACATGCCTTTATGCCGGTATTTTAACCGATACAGGATCTTTTAGATTCCCGTCTTCAACAAGCACTACGCATTTGGTAGCTGCCGATTTGATTGATAAAGGCGCTAACCATTCTGAAATTTATAACGCCATATACGATACCAATAGTTATGAACGTTTACAACTTTTAGGAGTTGCCCTTAATAATTTAAAAGTACTTCCAGAATATAAAACAGCCTATATTACCTTATCGCAAGAAGAACTGAATGCTGCTAACTTTAGAAAAGGAGATACTGAAGGCTTTGTAAACTATGGTCTTTCTATAAAAGGTGTTATTTTTGCTGCTATTTTTATTGAGCATAAACAGGAAGGCATCATTAAAATATCCTTGCGAAGCGAAGGCGATTTTTCGGTGAACGAATTCTCCCGTGAAAACTTTGAAGGCGGTGGCCATACTAACGCTGCTGGTGGCAAAAGTGACCTCAGTTTAAATGATACAGTTGAAAAATTTATTAGTATATTGCCACGCTATAAACACACCCTAAATCCATGACAAGAGCCTTTCTTTTCATCTTCATTTTAGCCATTGGCCTCAGCAGTTGCAAGTCTCCTGAAGCCAGAAAACCAATTTCTCAAAAATCGGGATCCTTTATAAAAATATCTGCAGAACGCAACAAAAAGCTGAATGCAAAAGAGCTTGGGCAGATTCAGAATATCATCAAACAAGATACCTCAAAAAAATATATTGCTTCAGAAAGTGGCTTTTGGTACTATTATAATACGAAAGTTGAAAAAGACACCATAACCCCTTCCTTTGGCGACATTGTCAACTTTGATTATGATGTCAAAGATTTTAATGGCAATGATATTTATTCAGATGAAGAGATTCGTCCACGGAATTACGCCATGGATCAGCAAGAAATATTTACAGGACTTAGAGAAGGTTTAAAACTAATGAAGCCGGGTGAAACCGTTACTTTTTTATTTCCTTCCCAAAAAGCTTACGGTTATTATGGTGACAAAAACAAAATTGGCACCAATACTCCAGTAATTTGCGAAGTGACCGTAAATTCAATAATTCAAACCAAAAACGAATAAAACTATGCGAATGATTAAAAAGGCTCTTGGCCTCGTATTACTAATGGTCCTTGTTACTGCAACGGCTTGCAAAGACAAATATCCAGATTTAGAAGATGGATTGTATGCTGAAATTATCACCAACAAAGGTACGATGGTACTCCGTCTGGAATATGAAAAAGCACCTATTACCGTTGCGAATTTCGTATCGCTAGCCGAAGGCACAAACACGCTTGTGGATAGCATGCACATTGGTAAAAAATATTACAATGGCTTAACTTTTCATAGAATTATTGATGAATTCATGATTCAGGGAGGAGATCCAACAGGCACTGGAAGCGGAAGCCCAGGATACAAATTTAACAATGAAATTTCTGAAGACTTATTACATGACAAAGTAGGAACTTTAGCGATGGCCAATTCGGGCCCAAACACTAACGGAAGCCAGTTTTATATTACAGAGGTTCCGACGCCATTTTTAGATGGTTCCTATAATGTATTTGGGTACATCGTTTTAGGTGAAGATATACTCCATACGATAGCTGGCCTTGAAACCACAAAACCAGGCGACAAACCAGTAGAGCCAGTTATTATGGAAGAAGTCAACATTCTCAGAAAAGGAAAAGACGCTAAAAACTTTGATGCTCCAAGTATATTCAAAAACCATTTTGCAGATGCTGAAAAAGTTGAAAAAGAACGACTAGCCAAAGCTGAAGAAGCTGAAAAGGAAAAAGCCGCAAAAACTGCAGAAGCTGCTGCTGATATGAAGCCTGCATTAGATACTTATGAAGGGAAATCAAAAACCTTTCCTTCTGGTTTAAAAATGTTTAACATCACAAAAGGAACTGGTACAAAACCAAAAAATGGCGATACAGCCCTGCTTAATTACGAAGGTTATTATACGGACGGTCGTCTTTTTGACAGTAACATAAAAAGTGTGGAAGAGCATTATGGCACTTATAATCCAGACAAAGATCAGGCACAAATGTATAACCCAATGCCAATGCCAATCAGTCCCGATGCACAAATGATTCCAGGTTTTAAAGAAGCAGTTGGTCACATGAATGTGGGCGACAAATCATTCTTCTATCTTCCATCGCATTTGGCTTATGGAGAGCGTGGTTTTAGAATGATTCCGCCAAATACTGATTTGATTTTTATAATTGAACTTGTGGAAATACAAAAGTAGATCTTTGAAATTCCAAAAATATAAAATCCAATAATTATAGCGGAATAAGAAAACTAAAAAGCAGCTTTGAGAAATCTCAAAGCTGCTTTTTTTATAACTATTTCTATTAATAATAAGAACACAAATTCCAAATCTATTTTTCCAAATAATGAATCAGAAGATTATCAATGCCATTTTGCAATTTGGAATTTAGAACTTGGAATTTCAATCCCCTTACTTTTTTGGAATGTTCTTCAAAATCTCCAATACAAATTTCCAGTATTTCTGTGCAGATGAAATTTGCGCACGTTCATCCGGAGAATGCGCTCCTTTAATATTAGGGCCAAAACTGATCATATCCATCTCTGGATAATTCTGTCCTAAAATACCACATTCCAAACCAGCATGGCAAGCGGCCACATGAGCGTCTTTGCCATTAATTTTAGTATACAATTCGGACAATACTTTTAAAATTTTCGAATCCATATTAGGTTTCCATCCTGGATAATCGCCATCAAATTCCACTTCACATCCCGTGAGTTCAAACGTAGCACGTAACATATTCGCCAAGTCCCATTTTGAGGTTTCAACTGATGAGCGCGTCAAACAAGCAATCGTGATATTGCCATCCTTAACAATAACTCTTGCAATATTATTAGAAGTTTCCACTAAACCTTTAATGTCTGGACTCATTCTGTAAACACCATTACAAGCAGCATAAATAGCTCTCGTCAAACCTTCCTGAACTCCTAAATCCATCATCTTTTCTGGAGTCTCTATTTTGCTGATCTCAATCGTTAAATTAGGCTCCAAAGTTTTATACTCGATTTTGATATCGCCGATGACCTCTTCCATTTCTGTATGAAAAGCGGCTTCATTCATCGTGTCAATCGCAACAATCGCATTACTTTCTCTAGGAATGGCATTACGCAAACTGCCGCCATCAATTTCAGAAATACGCAATCCGAAGTTTTCAAAACCATCAAAAAGCAAACGGTTCATCAACTTATTGGCATTTCCAAATCCTTTATGGATATCCATTCCGGAGTGGCCACCTTGCAAACCCTTTACTGTGATTTTATAACCTGTTTTAAACTCAGGAGTTTCTTCTTCCTGATACGTTCTTGTGGCAGTGACATCAACACCTCCAGCGCATCCAACACCAATTTCGTCATCTTCTTCGGTATCTAAGTTCAAAAGAATATCGCCTTGCAACAAACCGCCTTCCAATCCTTTGGCACCGGTCATTCCAGTTTCTTCATCAATCGTAAATAACGCTTCAATAGCAGGATGTGGAATGTCTGTACTTTCCAAAAGGGCCATAATGGTGGCAACACCTATGCCATTGTCAGCGCCAAGCGTTGTGCCCTTTGCCTTTACCCAGTCACCGTCCACATACATTTCAATCCCTTGGGTATCAAAATCAAATTGCGTATCGTTATTTTTTTGATGAACCATATCCAAATGCGATTGCATGACCACAGTTTGGCGGTCTTCCATCCCTGCAGTTGCAGGCTTTTTGATGATGACATTGCCGACTTTATCTTCAAAAGTTTCCAATCCCAATTTCTGACCGAAATCTTTCATAAAAGCAATAACACGTTCTTCTTTTTTTGAAGGTCGCGGTATGGCATTCAAATCTGCAAATTTATTCCAAAGTACTTTCGGCTCTAATTCTCTTATTTCTGTATTCATATGTAGATGTTTATTATTTTTAAATGGTCAGATGTAATTCGCAAATTTTTATTCCTGTTTGTGGACGAATTTTGGTCATGTTCATTTCATAAGTGTGATTTATGTTGTTATACAAAGGTACGTATTCATCGATGTTTTATAAAACTATTTTCTATTTTTGAGGCATGCGCAAACACACCAAACTTATTATTGCCCTTTCGCTGATCCTACAAATTTTACTCATAAAAGTATTGGCAAACTTTCCTGAATTTGTTGAGTCATTCTACAGCAACGGCATTTATCAATGGATTTCAAAAGGGATGCATTTTATCTTTGGATGGATCCCGTTCTCAGTTGGAGATATTCTATACACCATAGCAGGAATTTATATCATCCGATGGGTATTCGTGAACAGGAAACGCCTGAGAAAAGACACAAAAAACTATATTTTAGATGTCCTATCTGCAGTTTCCATAGCTTATTTTGCATTTCATATACTTTGGGCTTTCAATTATTACCGATTGCCATTACATGCATCATTAAGGATAGAAAACCATTATTCCACCGCGCAATTGGTGAAATTCACTGAAGATCTGATTCTTCAAACCAACGTCATTCATGGC
>JBARDR010000116.1:0-2650 GCA_049795335.1 Gelidibacter sp.
TTCAATAATTGTTTTATTGTTTTTCAAGCCATTTTCGAGCATTAACAAAAGCTTCCAACCACGGCGAAACTTCGTCTTTTCTGCCTTCTGGATAGTGTGCCCAGTTCCATTGGAACGTAGAACGCTCAATATGTGGCATGGTCACTAAATGTCTCCCGGTTTTATCAGACATCATCGCGGTGTTGAAATCAGAGCCATTTGGATTTGCTGGATAGGCATTATAAGCATATTTAGCAACAATGTTGTACTGGTCTTCTGAAAGTGGTAAATTGAATTTACCTTCACCATGTGAAATCCAAACCCCTAAAGTGCTTCCTGCTAAGCTGGATAACATGACGGAGTTGTTTTCTTGAATCGTTACCGAAGTAAAGCCACTTTCGTGTTTTTTAGAATTGTTATGGAGCAACTTTCCATGACTTTCGTGATCTGGATTAACCAACTCTAATTCCATCCAAAGTTGCGCACCATTACATATTCCTACGGACAGGGTGTCTTCTCTTTTAAAGAAATTCTTTAATGCCGTATTAGCTTTTTCATTATACAAAAATGCACCAGCCCATCCTTTTGCGGAACCTAAAACATCAGAGTTAGAGAAACCACCGACGGCTCCGATAAACTGAATATCCTCTAAAGTTTCACGCCCAGAAATCAAGTCGGTCATATGAACGTCTTTGACCTCAAATCCTGCAATATGCATGGCGTTGGCCATTTCGCGTTCAGAATTGGAACCTTTTTCTCTTAAGATAGCTGCTTTTGGGCGATTGTTTGAAGTTTTTTCTAATTTTCCAGTGAAATGTTTTGGGAATTTAAAATGTAACGGTTGAATTTTATAATTGTCAAAACGATGTTTCGCCAAACCGTTTGCTGTTTGTTTTTGATCAAGAAGGTATGAGGTTTTATACCACATATCTCTCAATTTTGAAACCGTCATCGTAAACACATCGCTTCCATTAATGATACTTAGGAAATCGCCTTCTACAACATGTCCGATCTTGAAAAACTCTACATTGGCCTCAGTAAGAACTTTTTCTGCGGAAGCGTCAGTCGTTTGAAAAACAATCCCAGCATTTTCAGCAAATAGAATTTTAAACGAATCTTTTTCATTTAAATCACTAAGATCAAATTCAGCACCCAGATTGTTATCGGCAAAACACATTTCCAATAAAGTCGTGATCAATCCGCCAGAAGCTACATCATGTCCTGCAACAATTTTGCTTTCATTGATGAGTTTTTGAATGGTATTGAAAACGGTTTTAACGTAAGTAGCTTCTTTTACATTTGGTGCTTCATTTCCGATTTTATTGACAATTTGCGCGAACGAGCTTCCTCCTAATTTAAAATTGTCCTGAGAAATATTAATATAGTAGATGTTTCCTGAATTTCTTTTCAATACAGGCTCAACTACCTTGGTAATGTCGCTACAGTTTGCTGCTGCAGAAATGATCACCGTACCTGGAGAAATAACGTCTTCGTTTGGATATTTTTGCTTCATTGAAAGCGAATCTTTTCCAGTAGGGACGTTGATGCCTAAATCAATGGTAAAATCAGAAACTGCTTTAACAGCGGCATAAAGTCGAGCATCTTCACCCTCGTTTTTACAAGGCCACATCCAGTTTGCTGAAAGTGAAACACTATTAAGATCGTCTTTCAAAGGTGCCCACATGATGTTGGTCAAGGCTTCTGTAATGCCGTTTCTACTGCCTGCAACAGGGTCAATCAAACCGGCAATAGGCGAGTGGCCAATGGACGTGGCAACACCATCTTTTCCTCTATAGTCCAAGGCCATTACAGCTACATTATTGAGCGGTAATTGTAAGGGGCCGGCACATTGTTGTTTGGCTACTTTACCACCCACACAACGGTCCACTTTATTAGTTAGCCAATCTTTGGAAGCCACCGCTTCCAATTGTAATACTTGGTCTAAATAATCGAAGAACGCTTCTTTTTTATAAGTTACAGGATCATAGTTTCTGATGATGGTATTATCCGTCATGATTGTTTTTGGAGAGCTTCCAAACAAATCATCCATTCCCAAATCCATTGGCTTGTGTCCTGTGGTTTGAGATTCAAAAGTAAACCGATTGTTTCCGGTAACATCGCCAACAGTGTACATTGGCGCACGCTCGCGGTCGGCTATTTTTTGAAGAATTTCCAAATGTTTTTCAGCAATGACCAAGCCCATACGTTCTTGTGATTCATTGCCTATAATTTCTTTTGCCGATAAGGTAGGATCGCCAACGGGTAATTTATCCAAATCGATAAGTCCGCCAGTATCTTCGACCAATTCACTTAAACAATTTAAATGGCCTCCAGCACCATGATCATGAATGGAAACGATAAAATTCTCTTCGCTTTCAACCATTCCACGAACTGCGTTGGCAGCACGTTTTTGCATTTCTGGATTGGAACGCTGTACAGCATTCAGTTCAATACCTGTAGAAAATTCGCCAGTATCTGCTGATGAAACTGCAGCGCCACCCATTCCAATACGGTAGTTTTCGCCACCAAGGATGACGACTTTATCGCCAATTTGAGGAATTGCTTTTATGGCTTGATCAGCTTTTCCATAACCAATACCGCCGGCTTGCATGATAACTTTATCATAACCTAATTTGCGCGTAGAAGCCGTGTTTATCGCGGCATCTTGATG
>JBARDR010000117.1:0-8286 GCA_049795335.1 Gelidibacter sp.
TCACTTTTCCTATCATCGCCTAACAATTTTAGCAATCCTCTCAAAAAAAATGAAAATCTGGTGGATTCGTGAAAGTTATAGTGGAAAATTTGAGCCAGAATTCTCGGCATAGAAATAAGTACGTGAAAATTCGTGAAATTCGTAATCCTGACAGCTATCGGGAGTGTCAAAATTTTTAGAAGCTCAAACTAGATAAACCAAAGTGAACACCAACAACAAAGATTTTGTTGGTGTCTTAACTCAATTTGATCCCAACAAACCTCACACCTTACCGTCGGTTACCGATTTATTGGAAAGCATAAGACTTATTATAAACCCAATGCTCAATAAAACAGCACCTATCATATACGTTCTTGGCCCAATCATCTCAGGATTATTCGCATAAAAATCTCGTATAAAAGCAGCCACCTGTGGACCAACGATGCCGCCCATAGACCACGCCGTAAGGATGACGCCATAAACAACAGGCATCAATTTTTCATGAAAAACATCTAGCACATACGATGGCAGCGCACCAAAGCCGCCACCATAACACAATAGCACATAGCATACCAGCGCACCAAAAAACCAAGGATTCGTTGTATACATCAAAAGCATAAATACTAAAATCTGAGATCCAAGAATCAGACGAAAAACCTGTATTCTTCCCATCTTATCCGATAATCCTCCCCAAATGAAACGCCCAAGCCCATTAAATAAGGAACTGATGGCGATAAGCGTCGCGCCAGCCACAGCAAGCGCTTCAGCACTCAACGTGTTATCTTTTAGAATTAACAAATCTTGTAGCATTGGAGACTGTAGTCCAATAAACATGATCCCCGCCGATATATTCAGGAAAAAGACAAGCCACATTCCTAAAAACTTTGCAGAAAACAAACTCTCCTTAATGGTGAGGCCAGCCTCAGATTCTTGATTGAGAGTATGCTTCATAGGAGAATTATAACCTTTTGGAATATATCCTGATGGTGGATTTTTTAAACATAACCCAGCCAGAAGGCCAACAAGCATAAGCACTAACGATATATACAAAAACACGTGCACCATGTTGCCATTAGCTATTTCTATAAAAAAGGGCGCAATAATCTTAGACATGACAAAGGCACCTAAGCCAAAACCCATGACTACCATGCCTGTGACCAATCCTATTTTGTCAGGAAACCATTTCGAAACCGTTGCTACGGGAGTTACGTAGCCTAGGCCCAAACCTATGCCACCGACGACTCCAAAACCCAGATAAAAAAGCGGCAAACTATTGATAAACATCGCATAGGCACTAATCATATAGCCACCACCATATAGCAAAGCTCCGATTGCGGCCAATTTGCGAGGTCCATATTTGGGAAGAATCATCCCACCTACGGCAGCAGCCAAACCTAGAAATAGAATGGATAGACTAAAGATCCACATGGTTTGTATATTCGTCCATCCATAATCGGCAATAATTGGTTTTTGAAAAAAGCTCCAAGCATAAACAGTCCCCAATACAATTTGAAGTAGGGTGCCCATTGTCGCAATAAACCAACGATTTGAATCTGTTTTAAACATATCTTAATATTAATTGTACAGCTATTTTACTTTTACTTAGATAAAGGAAGCTAACTCGGAATTGGAAACGAAATACCAGCTCAAAGATATTTAACAAAACAACAAAAGTCCTGTAATGAACAACAATCAAGAAGTATAAAATATAACTAAAGTGGATGGCGACAGTAAAATGTTCCTGCCGCTAATGAATTGCCATTATTTAATTCCCCACAACATAGAGAATTGAATTTAAACCTATATATTATGAAACTAAAATAACCATCGCATCAAAAAAAAGACCATTACAAAGAGTATGATTGCAGATATCGATGCTATTTTCAACCTATATGACGAAGCGACCGTCTATAAAAAACCATTAACCACAAATGTTGAAGCGGATTTAAACGGGCGCTCATAGAAAAGGAAATCAATGAGAATCGACATTTTAAGATGGTTGATTCCGATTAAATTCCCAGTAAGGTTGCCATTACTTATAGCGATTTCATCATTTGGAAAAATTCAGATCAACAAAAGGAAATTGAATGGACCAATCATTTGCCTGATTTTTTCAGTCTGTTTGAAATTAAATTATAATCCGAAGTTTAAAACGGTATTAAGAAGCAATTCGACAGTCCAAAACCTATCATTCGTTAAAAAAAAAAACATCAATGTCCATAGAAAACGTTCCAGAAATCTATATTCCCAATACGATTCAGAGACCAGATTTATTCGTCTATGATTTTAAAATGGCCAATGACATGGTGAAGAGCAAAGTCCACTTAAGCATGAATATGTTCAGTTTTCTTCAGGTCGGAAAAAACAGGTTCACTTTGCAGGAAATTCTATTTCGGTTAACAAAGACCAATCTTTATTGCTAAAAAAAGGAAATTGGCTATGGACGGAATTGCCTGAAACAGAAGCCATTTATTGCTGTAAACTTTTCTTTTTATATGAAAAAGTCCTTCAAGAGTTATTAGAGAAACATTCCACAAACGAAGTAATTGAAAAAGAGATCGCGCCTTATTTCATCATTCGAAATGATACTTATCTCAGTTCCTGTTTAAATTCCTTATCCACCATGAACAAATAGATTTTTCAATCGCCATATAAATTTAAACGACCAATTTCTCTTTGGTAATTTTATCGACAACAATTGCAATGGCGCCATCACCAGTAACATTACAAGCGGTTCCAAAACTATCCATTGCAATATACAAGGCAATCATTAATCCTATCATTTCCTCATTAAACCCTAACATCGATTGCAAGATTCCTATCGCGGCCATAATGGCACCTCCAGGAACTCCGGGTGCTGCAATCATAGCAATTCCAAGCATAAAGATAAATCCGGCAAAGAGTGAAAAACTAAAAGGCATCCCATGTAAAATCATTAAAGCCATCGCGCAAGCGGTAATTTTCATGATACTTCCCGATAAATGAATGGTCGCACACAACGGAATTACAAAACCTGCAATTTTTTCTGAAACACCATTTTTTAAGGTCTGCTCCAAAGTTACCGGAATAGTCGCTGCTGAAGACTGCGTTCCTAATGCCGTAAAATAAGCCGGCATCATGGTGCCCAATAATTTAATCGGGTTACGTTTTGCAAAGGCTCCCGCAACGGTGTACTGAAGCAATAAAAGAACAATATGCAAAGCGAAAATGACGCCAATGATACTGATAAATACTTTCAGGATAGAAAAAACCTGTCCGCTGAAGGCCATACTGGCAAATATGCCTAAAATAAAAAGTGGTAAAAGTGGTACAATAACCTTCGCGATCAATTGCATAATGATCTTTTCAAAATCTTTTACGACCAATTTCAAACTGGATTTCTCTTGAAATGACAAACCTAAACCAATAACAAAAGCGAGCACCAATGCAGACATGACATCTAATATGGGCGGAATACTAATACTGAAATAGGGCGTAAGTTCACGACCTGCATCAGCAACCTGTGCGACATCGTTAACATGCGATTCTAAAAGCGATGGGAATATCCCCGAGGTTATGAAATATGTCGAGAATCCAGAAAACAGGGTCGATCCATATGCAATGGTCAAAGTAAGTAATAATAATTTGCCAGCACCTTTGCCTAAATCAGAAATGGAAGGCATGATCAATCCCATAATAATCAAAGGAATAGAGAAGCTTAAAAACTGCCCAAAAAACGAATTAAAGGTGGTGAAAATTCGGTTGATGGACTCTGGTAAATACAGTCCGAAAACAATACCCAAAACAATGGCAATAAAAACTTTAAATAGTAAGTTAGAAAATAAACGCTTCATGGTATATGCTATTAAATAAAAGATGCAAGTTGTCCTATAATTATTTTAAGTTCGCTAATATACAGCCAAAGTGAGAACCTAGCGTTTTATGACCAATCTTTTTTCAGTGCCATAACCATCTATTCTTTTGCGGACTTATTGCGTAATCGACCTTAACCTTAAATTTTTAGTTCAGAATAAAAATTAAACTGACCTGATTTCATAAGTTATTGAAATATTCTAATAAGCAACCCATTTCACATTCTTAGTATATTTGCTTTAGAAATATGAACACTAAAAAACAGACATTATGAACATCACCTTGGAACAAGCAGAAAAAGCAATTGCGGCTGCAAAACAAAAAGCCGTTGCAATCGATACAAAAATGAATATCGCCGTTGTTGATGCAGGTGCAAATTTAGTTGCCTTTGCAAGAATGGATGGCGCGTGGCTAGGTTCGGTTGACATCGCTATCAAAAAGGCAAAAACAGCGCGTTTTTTCGATATGAACACCGGAATTATTGGCGAATTATCACAACCAGGAGGTTCTTTATATAATATTGAACATTCTAACAACGGATTAATTACCTTCCCAGGAGGTGTTCCAATCAGAAATTCAAACGACGAAATCATCGGCGCTATCGGCGTGAGTGGCAGTTCGGTCGAAAATGATCATGCCGTAGCAAGCGCTGGAGCAGAAACCATCTGAATTTTGAATTTCCACTAAATAAAAAGAAGACAATCAGCTTTAATTATCCTGTTTCTATTTGTTTTTTATCTCATAAAACAGTGGATCACCAATAATTTCAGAGTCGATCAATGTTTTACAATTCGTAAATCACTCTAAAAAACGAACTGAATCCATTTTCACTTTTAGTCAAAGGAAACCCTGCTACAAAACCTATGGCCAGATCATGATTGATCTGCAATTTTGCCTGTGGCCGCATGACCATATCAAGGTGTCCATTCTCTAATTGCTTATTAAACTCTATGCCCACAAAATGTGAAGAGTTTGGAATACTATAAAAAAACGAAAGATTAATTTGCCAATCGACGTCAGTAAAATCCGTATGGAAGTCATGCCTAAATAAAGGTCCCGTAAGAAGTAACGTATGAAAATTGTTGCCCCATCGTTTAGCGGCCACAAAAAATGGACTGTAAACCAAGCCCGTAACAAACTGGCTATCATCATAGCTCTTAAAATCTGTAAAATCAAAAACCTGTGTATATCCTAGTGCTAGTGTTGTGTTGTATTTTGTTGAAACATAAAAGGAGTATTGTGCGGATAATCTCAAGTTTTCGAGTGAGTTTTCAGGTATTGCAATCTCCGAAGTTGTACGCCTGTAAAATATAAAATCAGTTTCTATCTCAAGCCCTAGTCGGTTGAGGGGCGCAAATTCATATTCTGCTAACAGTCCATATTCACTGTAACCATGTTTTACGTTGGTAAAATCGCCAGCAACATTGATTTCCTTTTCACCTTTTCTGGCGCCAAGATCTCTAACCAGATCTATAAAAAGTGGTTCGATATGTTTTACCTTATCCAGAACTTTTGGCTTATTTTCTGTTTGTGAAAAGCCCATAGCGCTTAAAAGCACTAAGGCCATGATCAACATTTTATTTCGAGTCTTCCATTTCTCTTCCATTTTTATTGAGATTAAATTGCATAAACCAAGAATGTGAAGCGGTATGAAATTGGATTTAATTCAGTTTATTAGTAGATATCAACATTTCTTTTATCCAAGTGTTTAGAAATTCAATTTAAAAATCATTACATATCATGGTTGCAAGGAATTGAACTTATAAGAAAGTAGGTCTAATTTTAATATAATCGCAATAATTCAAGCTGATTAGGAAGTTGAAACAAATTTAGCACATTTACGAATTACGTATATTTTTTTTATGCCAAATTTTTGGATTATTTTTAAGGACTTCCTCACCAGATTTCTTATCCTAACTCGATATATTCGTATGAGTCAGTGGTCTTAAGTAATTTAGGATAATGGAATCCAAAAATAAAACACCGATTTCAAAACTCAATAGAGTTGACTTTTCTGCAACTTTCCTCATAGATTCATTTATATTTAAAATTTATTGACTAGCATTTGCGACTAATGCTCAACTGAAACAGAAGATCGCTAAATTTTATGTCTAATCTTTCACTTTGGAAAGTATTCTAAATTCCTTAATTTTAAGGTAACAGAGCATTGATCACATTAATAAAGTAAACCATGAGCAGAGGATTTGTAAAAGAAGATGATCAAGAAGAAATACCATTAGTACCACCAAGAGCAGACTTGCCAGAAGGTGTCATCAATTATGTGACCCAAATTGGATTGGATCAACTTCTAATAGAAAAAGAACAGTTAATTGCTGAGCGCGAAAACTTAAAAATGACCAACGAAAGTGAAATACGCATTGCTACCAACCATATCAATGCGAAATTACAGCTGCTGGCCAACCGAATTGCAACCGCAAAGATAGTAGATCTCAACCTACAACCACAACATGAAGTGCGTTTTGGAGCTTTGGTCACTTTAAAAATCGGAAATGAAAAGAAATCCCAGCATTATCAGATTGTAGGCGTTGATGAAGCCGATATCTCTAAAGGTAAAATTTCATTCATTTCTCCCATTGCTAGATTATTGATCGACAAAAAAGTTGGAGAAAAAGCAGTTTTGAAATTGGCCAAAGAAGATCGAGTATTTGAAGTGATTAAAATTGATTACTAACATGGAATGCAACTCCCTTTTCAAGTTTAACAAAACGCTATTCATAGAATTTAAAACAAAAAACACGACCATTGAAAGTCGTGTTTTTAATTTATTGTGTTTCTGTTCCTACAGAATTCAATTATCTTGAGTAATTAGGAGATTCCTCAGTAATGGTCACATCGTGTGGATGGCTTTCATTGATTCCTGAGGTCGTAATTTTGACAAAACGCCCAGTTTCTTTTAGCGTTTCAATGTCTTTCGCACCGCAGTAGCCCATTCCAGCACGCAAACCTCCAATAAATTGGTGGATGCTCTCAAACAAATCCCCTTTGTATGGCACACGCCCTACAATTCCTTCTGGCACCAACTTTTTGATATCATCTTCCACATCCTGAAAATAACGATCCTTACTACCTTGTTTCATGGCATCAACAGATCCCATGCCTCGGTAAGTTTTGAATTTTCGTCCTTCATAAATGACGGTTTCTCCAGGAGACTCCTTAGTTCCTGCCAGCAACGAGCCTAACATGACCGTGTCAGCACCAGCAGCAATAGCTTTAGGAATATCGCCTGTATAACGAATACCACCATCAGCAATTACCGGCACACCAGAACCTTTTATGGCTGCAGCAACTTCCAATACCGCAGAAAACTGTGGATACCCTACGCCTGCTACCACACGTGTCGTACAAATAGATCCTGGACCAATACCAACTTTAATGGCATCAGCACCAGCTTCCACCAAGTATTTAGCCGCTTCTGCTGTGGCAATATTACCAACCACAACTTCAAGATCAGGGAATTGTTTTTTAATCTCCTTTAAAACGGCTACAACTCCTTTGGTATGGCCGTGAGCCGTATCAATAATCACAGCATCCACTCCAGATTTCACTAAAGCTTCTGCCCTTTCTATCGCATCACCCGTTACACCAATGGCTGCAGCGACGCGCAAACGACCAAAAGTATCTTTATTAGATATAGGTTTAGTGGTTAATTTTGTAATATCTCTAAAGGTTATCAGACCCGCAAGATTATAATTCTCGTCAACAATCAGTAATTTTTCGATTTTGTTTTTTTGAAGAATGCCTTCTGCATCGTGCAAAGAAGTCCCAATAGGCGCAGTCACCAAATTATCTTTGGTCATGACTTCCACAATCGGGCGTGAACCATTTTTTTCAAAACGCAAATCACGATTGGTAACAATTCCCTTTAAAATACCATGATCATCAATGATCGGAATACCACCAATGCTATGTTCCGCCATGTTCTGTTTGGCATCCTGCACTGTTGCGGTCAAAGGCAAAGTCACAGGATCGATGATCATGCCACTTTCAGCACGTTTCACTTTCCTGACTTCATTAGCCTGTCGCTCAATGCTCATGTTTTTATGTAACACCCCAATACCACCTTCTCGTGCCATGGCAATGGCCATAGCACTTTCAGTAACGGTATCCATAGCAGCGGATACAATAGGAATATTAATCTTTATATTACGGGTAAATTGGGTTTGGATATTGACTTCTCTAGGAAGAACTTCAGAAAAAGCTGGAACTAGTAAAACGTCATCGTAGGTCAAACCTTCGCCTACTATTTTGTTTTCGTGTGCTGTCATTGCAATTACGGTTTAATTGCGTGCAAATCTACGGAATATTTATAGAAATTAGTCTTAAAATTTTCCTATAGTGTTACTTTATATCCGATTAAAAAAAATCTAAAAGCAGAAGTAAGATCCATTTTTCAATTGGGTTTGTTGAAATGGATTATTTTGTCTCCTTATAGCC
>JBARDR010000118.1:0-3067 GCA_049795335.1 Gelidibacter sp.
ATGCTACAACGCTATAATTTTTCGGAAGAAGATTTTCGTGGCGAACGTTTCAAAGAGTATCCAAGTTCGCTCAAAGGCAATAACGATTTATTGTCATTAACGCAGCCACAAGCTATTGCTGATATCCATCGCCAATATTTTGAAGCAGGAGCAGATATTGTCGAGACCAATACGTTTTCGGGCACTACCATTGCGATGGCAGATTATAATATGGAGAATTTGGTTTACGAGCTGAATTTTGAATCGGCTAAAATTGCCAAACAAATTGCGGACGAGTTTACCAAAGCCAATCCTGAAAAACCACGCTTTGTGGCTGGAAGTATTGGGCCAACCAACAAAACCGCAAGTTTATCGCCAGACGTTAACCGTCCTGAATTTCGTGCCATTACTTTTGACCAATTGCGCATTGCTTACAAACAGCAAGTGGAAGCCCTCATTGACGGTGGTGTTGATCTGCTTTTAGTAGAAACCATATTTGATACCTTAAATGCGAAAGCTGCCTTATTTGCGATTGAAGAAGTCAAAGAAGACCGAAATATTGGCATTCCCATTATGGTTTCCGGAACAATTACCGATGCCTCAGGAAGAACGCTTTCAGGGCAAACTGTTGAGGCTTTTTTGATGTCTGTTTCCCATATTCCTTTATTAAGCGTCGGATTTAATTGTGCGCTTGGAGCCGACCAATTACAGCCTTATTTACAACGTTTATCCAACGAAACCGAGTTTTATACCTCGGCACATCCTAATGCAGGTTTGCCAAATGCCTTTGGAGAATATGAGCAAACAGCACATGAAATGAACGTGTTGATTGAAGATTATCTCAAAGATGGTTTGATTAATATTATCGGCGGTTGTTGTGGTACGACGCCCGAGCATATAAAGTTAATTGCGGATACCGCTAAGAATTATAAACCAAGACGAGTCAATGTGCCAGCGTAAATAATTCCTTCCCTTCAAAGGGAAGGTGGATTCATTTCACGTAAAGGAATTGAAGACTCAATGGTTAATTTAAAAGATAAAAAGAATATATACTTAACATATTTAGGTATTGAAAGGTTTTGCGAAGACAGGTAACCTTTGGGTTCAGCGAAGCTAATCTTATGAATAGAAAGAAAATGAAGAATCAAAATAAATACTTAACGCTATCAGGACTTGAGCCATTAATCGTCACTCCTGAAAGTAATTTTATAAACGTCGGCGAGCGCACCAACGTCACTGGCTCACGTAAATTTTTACGTCTCATAAAAGATGAAAAATACAGTGAAGCCTTGGATGTGGCGCGTGATCAGGTGGAAGGTGGCGCTCAGATTATTGACGTCAACATGGACGAAGGCATGTTGGATGGCGTTTTTGCCATGACTAAATTTTTAAACTTGATTGCCTCTGAGCCCGATATCGCCAAACTGCCGATCATGATTGACAGTTCCAAATGGGAAATCATTGAAGCGGGCTTAAAAGTGGTGCAAGGAAAATCGGTGGTCAATTCCATCAGTTTAAAGGAAGGTGAAGCCACTTTTATTCATCAGGCAAAACTTGTAAAACGCTATGGAGCGGCTGTGATTGTCATGGCATTTGATGAAGATGGGCAGGCGGACACTTATCAACGAAGAATTGAGATATGTGAGCGCTCATATAAAATATTGGTGGAAATTGTCCACTTTCCTCCTCAGGATATCATTTTTGACCCCAATATTTTCCCAGTTGCTACTGGGATGGAAGAGCACCGCTTGAATGCTTTGGATTTTTTCAATGCCACCAAATGGATTCGTGAAAACTTACCCAATGCCAATGTTTCTGGAGGCGTGAGCAACGTTTCTTTTTCTTTTAGAGGGAATGATGTCGTTCGTGAAGCTATCAACTCCTCATTTTTATATCATGCCATTCAGCATGGCATGACGATGGGAATTGTCAATCCGACCATGTTGGAGGTTTATGATGAAATTCCGAAAGATTTATTGAAGCATGTTGAAGACGTATTGTTCAACAGAAGAGAGGACGCCACCGAACGCTTGTTGGATTTTGCCGAAACAGTTCGGGCAAGTCGCGACTTGTCCGTAACTGAAAAAACTGTGCAAGAATGGCGAAATGATCCGCTTCAAGAACGGATTACGCACGCTTTAGTAAAAGGTATCGAAACCTTTATTATTGAAGATGTTGAACAAGCACGTCAAGAAAGTCAAAAACCTATTGAAGTCATAGAAGGCCATTTAATGATCGGGATGAGTGTGGTTGGTGATTTATTTGGAAGTGGAAAAATGTTCTTGCCGCAAGTGGTAAAATCGGCGCGCGTGATGAAAAGAGCCGTCGCCTATCTTCAACCATTTATTGAAGCCGAAAAAGATGGCAAGCAAGCCTTTGCAGGTCGTGTCCTAATGGCCACGGTAAAAGGTGATGTGCATGATATTGGTAAAAATATAGTAAGCGTAGTTTTAGGCTGTAACAACTATGAAATTATCGATTTGGGCGTGATGGTGCCACCAGAAAAAATCATCGCAACGGCCATCAGGGAGAATGTGGATATCATTGGACTAAGCGGACTGATCACGCCTTCCTTGGACGAAATGGTTTATGTGTCTAAAGAAATGGAAAAGAGAAATATAACAATTCCATTGCTTATTGGCGGGGCGACGACTTCCCGAGCGCACTCCGCCGTTAAGATCGCACCCAATTATGCCCATACCGTCGTACATGTCAACGATGCTTCAAGAGCGGTAACTGTGGTTGGGAATTTACTTAAAAAAGACAATCAGGTTTATAAAGAAGAGATTCGTGAAGAATATGAGAAATTCCGTGAGCAGTTTTTAAAACGTGGCAAGACCAAGAATTTTGTGACGATTGAAGAAGCTCGGAAACGAAAATTTAAAATTGATTGGAATGCTTCAGAAATCGTCAAGCCCAATCAATTAGGCATTCAGATTATTCAAGATTTTGACCTTTCAAAATTGGTAGATTTTATCGATTGGAGTCCGTTTTTTAGAAGTTGGGATTTACATGGGAAATATCCTGATATCCTAAACGATGAGGTTGTAGGCGAACAAGCCGTGGAGTTATTTGCAGATGCTAAAGC
>JBARDR010000119.1:0-11149 GCA_049795335.1 Gelidibacter sp.
GTGTAAACTCTAAATAATCTTTCTGAACAACTTCAAAACTCATCGTTACCTTCACCTTATCACTATCAATTAAACCATGTTTAAAACAGTTTTCAATAAAAGTCAAAAAAAGTAACGGCGGCACTTGTACATCCTCAATATCACCCGTAATATCTGTGTCCCATTCTATACTCTCATTAAAACGTAAGCGTGCAATATCTACAAAATTGTTGATATAATTTATTTCTTCTAACAAACTAGCCTTTGTACTATTCACTTCATAAAGCACATATTGCATCATATCTGATATTTTAATAACCAATTGTGGCGCATTATCCGATTTTATTAAAGTTAAGGCATACAAATTATTTAGGGTATTAAAAAAGAAATGTGGCTGGATTTGAGTGCGCAAATATTTTAATTCAGTGCTCAATTGAAGTTCTGCCAACTCCTCATTACGCTGCTTCTCAATACTCCAATCGATTAATAATTTGATAGCCGACACAAATGCTATGACGTACAACTCACCTAAAACTACCGCTATAATATGATTCAATTGTAGAAACTGCCCTACACTTTCTGCCTCGGGCCAAATGGCCTTGGTGACCAAAAAATAATTCAATCCTGTACGGACCAAATATACCATGGCCAACAAAACAATAAGTGAAAACAAATAGGACCAATAGCGTTTTCGTAAAATTAATTTAGGAATTAACCAATAGATATTTATGTATACAAAAATAATATGAATAGGAAATTCTACTAAGTTAGATTTTAAGGAATACCAGTAATCATTAAAATAGCTTCCCCATCGTATAACATTAAAGGCAAAATATAATAACCAAAATAACACATGATATTTAACCGGAATCGAAGGCCTTAAATTATATTTTGACAACATCATGGATTTTAGATAATAGCGTAATAATAGCTAAAAATCGGAATATAACTTAAACAATTTTAATGATATAATGGGTAATTAACAATTAATATGGCATTGTTAATCATAGACAAGACGCTTGAAGAGGATTGAATGTCGTCCGTAGGTAAAATTGTGTCGTTTAGATATTTTATTTTATAATACTTATAGAATTGGATATAATTGAATTAAATAACGCGGCTTAACATCTAAATCATGATACACTATTTTAAGGGTTACATTTCATTTTTGATCTTCACCATGAAGTTTCCAAAGAAAAAATATTAATGCCAATGTGAGTTTAATAAGGGATAGACAGCCATCACATTGACTGATAAATGCCCCTATCCTCTCAGATCAACAATCGCTAAAATCACATCCAGTGATATTATCACTTTTAAACAATGAGAAAATTTTTTATAGTTAATTTTATTTTGATGACCTTTGGTTCTTGGGCTCAAGCGCAGTTGCATGAGACACATAACTTAATGCCATGGCCAAAATCTATTTCTGCAAACAACCAAGTTTTTAAACTTAACAAACAGCTAGACATTTCTATTGACGGGCCAAAATCTGATCGCGTTTATAAAGTCTCAACCAAATTTTTAAGACGACTTTCGGGACGTACAGGATTATTTTTAGAAACAGGTTTTCCAACCGCAGCTCGCGACAACAGTAATGCCGCAATAAAAATCTCTTATCGAAAGGTAGGCGATTTAAATATAGATACGGTGGAATCTTACAGCTTAAACGTTGATAAAAGCGGAGTTATCCTTAGTGCACTTACAGATGTTGGAATTTTAAGAGGCCTAGAAACCCTGTTACAATTACTCACTAATGATGCGACAACTTATTACTTTCCTGGCGTTTCCATTACGGATGCCCCACGCTTTGTTTGGCGTGGTTTAATGATTGATGTCTCACGACATTTTCAACCCGTACATGTGCTAAAACGTAATTTAGATGCAATGGCAGCGGTTAAAATGAATGTGTTCCATTGGCACTTAGTGGACGATCAAGGCTTTAGAATTGAATCTAAAATATATCCACAATTGACTGATTTAGCCTCTGATGGCTTGTTTTATACCCAAGCACAAATTAAGGATGTGGTGGCCTATGCAACTAATTTAGGCATCCGTGTGGTACCAGAAATAGATGTACCAGGCCATGGCTCAGCTATTTTAACCGCCTTCCCGAATTTAGGAAGCAAGCCTGGGTATATCTACAGTATAGAACGTAATTCGGGGGTTTTTGATCCCACTTTAGATCCGACAAACAACGAGACTTATGTTTTTTTAGAGAATTTATTTACAGAGATTGTACCGCTTTTTCCTGATGCTTATTTCCATATTGGCGGTGATGAAAACGAAGGCAAGCATTGGAATGAAAATAAAGACATTCAAAAATTTAAAAAGAAAAATAATTTAAAAACCAACCACGATTTACAGAACTATTTCAATATTAAATTGGAGAAAATCCTTCATAAACTTGGAAAAAACTTAGTTGGTTGGGATGAAATTTTAACTTCCACAACTCCAACAACAGCCGTCATACATTCTTGGAGAGGCGAAAACGAAGGACTTTCAACAGGAGGCTCCTTAATTGAAGCCGCTAAAAAAGGATACAAAACCATACTTTCTAACGGATTTTATATTGACCGAATGGAATCTGTTGAAAAGCATTATTTGGTAGAACCTATCGGGGATCTTAAGTTAACCGAAGAAGAAACTTCCCGGATTTTGGGAGGTGAAGCCACCATGTGGAGTGAATTGGTCACACCATTAACCATCGATTCTAGAATTTGGCCAAGAACCATCGCCATTGCCGAACGGTTATGGTCTGAAAAAGAAATTAACGATGTTGATAATATGTTGAAACGCATTCAACCTGTAAGCCACAGTTTAGAAGAACTAGAAATTACACATATAAAAAACAGAGATGTTATTTTGAGAAATATGAGTAACAATCAAGATATTAGTGCCTTGGTAACCCTTCAAAAAATATGTGAACCCTTAAAAATATATACACGCAATAAAGATGGTACAGAATATCAAACCTACTCCCCTTTTACACTATTTGCAGATGCTTGCAACGCGGATGCCGAAGATGCAGTGGCATTTAACAAATTAGTCCAGCAATATATTGCAACACAATCTCATAAAACTAAAAATACTATCCAGAGCTACCTGACAAAATGGGCTGAAAATCATGAAAATTTCTCGAGACTAAACCCTAGTCCAATTTTAAGTGAACTAGAATCTTTATCTAAAAATCTATCTGAGGCATCAAAAATCATCCTACAGATTTTGAATAAGGAAACCATCTCCAATACAAGGCTTAAGCAATTGCAAGAAAATTTCAGCATCTTAAAACAAGATCATATGGATGTTGAAGTTGCCATCATAAAATCATTAGATATTTTAACTAAAAACCTCCCGAACAACTAATTTATACATTAGTTTTTTATTCGGTTGAAAACCTAAAAACATAATCTCTTTATGGCTCTATAAATCATCAAAAAGAGTTTGGTTTTCCATACTGCGTTACCCTTATATACTTTTCCTAAAAACAGAAAAATAGGCACTTTTATATAATCTTAAACTTTCCATAAAACAAGATGTCGTTTAGTTTGCTAATTGTTGTTTAAATGTTGACTATATGAAATCAAGTCGTGGGTATATTTTAGTTTAGAAAAGACAGATAGATCAATAAACCTGAATGAATAACAAGCTAATTATATAAAAAACTCTTTGATACGAACATAAAATTAGTGGAAATTATCGTGTTTTTTGTGAGTTTATCAAAAGGCGTTCGCTCCAGAACTTTTGGGCTCAGAACGAAATTTTATCCCAAATTTAAACGTCTAAATAACATGTCCCTATAATTATTGCCAATGGGTATCTTGTGTGATTCCATATATAATTGGTTATTCTCAATTTTATCAATATTTAAGATTTTAATTATGTACGACTGATGGACGCACACAGATTGAAATGATGGTAACTTTTCAATCATTTCAATAAAAGTCATTCTAGTAGAAAACACCTTGTCTTTAGTAGTTATATCTAAATAATTACCTGATCCTTTGATATACAGAATAGACTCAAATTCAATTTTAATATTTTTAAATCCATCTTTTATAAAAAAGAAAGACTTCGATTTTTATTGAGAAGCAACCCGGTGTTCTGGTTTATTAACACCAGCACACTAGCTGTTGATAAAATATACATTCTTCGATGTAAATAATTTTTCAATTTTCATTTCTATACTATTTTTAAACGAAACTATCATCTAAATAAGGTTTAAAAAAAAAGATGGTATGATAGTATCGTTTCATGGTAATAAAACAAACTTATAATGCCAAACTAATATGTCTTATCATGCCATTTTTTAATCAATACTATTCGACTGAATGAAAACAGACAAAACCAATGAAATTACAGAATTTGTTTTAGGCATTGCAGTGCCATCCTTTTTGATTTTTTAAAGCAAAAAGAGAAAGCGGACAGCCTGGCCAAGTCTTAGTGGCACAACACCCAAACATTTAACATTCCTTTCAAAACAATTAGTTACGATTCCTTAACTTTGTTTTTTAAATCATAGGATATTGGCACTAGACCTACAAGACATTCCTCGCGTAAAGACTATTACCAAGGAAGATTTTTTGAAACACTATTTTAAACCTCAAAAGCCCGTAGTTATTGAGCGTTTTATTGAAGATTGGCCTGCGTTTGACAAATGGCGATTAGACTACATTAAAGAAGTAGCGGGCGATAAGATGGTACCACTTTATGATGACCGCCCCGTGACTCACAAAGACGGATTCAATGAGCCACATACCAAAATGAAAATGGCCGATTATATCGATCTCTTAAAACGTGAGCCGACTAAATTTCGGATTTTTTTATGGAATGCCCTGAAAGAAGTCCCACAGCTACAGAAGGATTATTCCTATCCTGATTTTGGACTTAAGTTGATGAAAGGTTTGCCGATGTTGTTTTTTGGTGGCGAAAACTCGCATACTTTTATGCATTACGACATTGATTTGGCTAATATTTTCCACTTCCATTTTGAAGGCAAAAAACTCTGCATTCTGTTTGATCAAAAACAGAACGATTATCTCTATAAAATTCCCCATTCATTGATTACGCGTGAAGATATCGACTTTTCAAATCCCGATTTAGACAAATGGCCCGCACTAAAAAAGGCAAAAGGTTATAGAACAGAATTGAACCATGGCGAGGTATTATACATGCCAGAAGGTTATTGGCATTATATGAAATACATCACGCCTGGATTTTCAATGAGTTTGCGTGCCATTGCAAGAAACCCGAAAAACTTCGGACAAGCGGTTTATAATATTGTAATCATGCGTCATTTTGATACCCTGATGCGCAAGATTAAAGGTCAAAAATGGATTGATTGGAAGAATGAAAAGGCAATTAGCAGAACTCTAAAGAGTTTAAGCTAAAAGCAAATGCTTTTTAAAAAACATGATTATCTTTGGCCGAAATTAAAATTAAAAAACTTACCATGAAAAAACTAATTGTACTCCTAAGCATTTTAAGTGTTTCTTTTGCGAATGCTCAAGCTTTTAAAGGCAGCACCGACAACAAGTTGCAAATTGGAGCCAACTTCCAGGATAAGGCAACAGGAATTAATGTAAGCTATGATTATGGTCTTGGCGAAAATATATCTGTAGGTATTTCGGGTGCGTATGCCTTAAGTATAAAAGAAGGATTGGACGCGAGCTTTGGCGATCGTGTGGATCTTAAAGGTCGTTTTAACGCACATTTAGGAAGTGTTTTAAACATTGATGAAAATTTTGATCTTTACCCAGGATTAAACCTAGGTTTAAAGAATTTTGGTGGGCATGTTGGCGCACGTTTTTTCTTCTCAGAAGGTTTTGGGATTTTTACGGAAGCGGTTTTCCCACTAGCCAGATACAAAACCAATATCACAAATCCGGCGGACTATATCCACAACCAATTTGTGATGAATATTGGCGCGACGTTTAGCTTATAAAACCTCAGCATATTTGATATTTAAAACTGTATCGTTCTTAGGAATGCTACAGTTTTTTTGTTTTAAGCGTTTCAGTGCGCAGGCTTCAGTAGGCAGCCTTCATTATTATGGAATTTGATCACTCTCAAATTCATCCCACTTCCTAACTCCAGATACCTCACACCTAATCCCTATTGCCTAATACCTATAGAGTTCATTGACCTTATCATACACCAAATGACTGTCCCATCCTCTATAAAGCAAGTAATCGGCTAGTTTTTTTCGTTTCTTTAAAACGTTGGTTTCTCGGATGGTTTCCGCTTTTTTTTCAGCCAGTGCATCAAAGGCTTCTATATAATCCTGATCAGTTATGGTTTGGAGCGCCATGGTAATCAATGTTTTCCCGATGTCTTTTTGCTTGAGTTCGCGTGTTAGACGTTGCTTGCCCCATTTTTTAATTCTGAATTTCCCACTAACGAAGGCTTTCGCGTAGCGTTCTTCATTTAAAAAATTGTCCTGCATGAGCTTGACCACAATATGGTCAATGGCTTCTGGGATCATATACATACTATAAAGCTTCTGGATGACTTCCTTATGACAGCGTTCTTGATAACTGCAATAACGTTCCATCCGCTTTAACGCCTCCTCAACAGTATAGGTTTTTTTAGTTTCCATATGCAAAAATAGCTACTATTTATTAATTATCCGAAAAATCGCAACGTGTTGATTGTAAGGTTATTTAGCCTATATTTAAGTATTTGTATTAGCGATAAGTATTAACAAACGTTCACTATGAAAAAAAGATACTCCCTCGTATTTGTAACACTGCTATGGTCTGTTTTGTCTGGGTTTGGACAAGTGATAATTTTCTCTGAAAATATGGGAACTAATACAGAACCTATTAGCTCGATTGCAGCCTCCACTTTTCAGAACTCCGGATTTCAAACTTTTATTGGTAATGCCGACACCAGAACCAGCACTACTTCTACGGGGTATACCAATGCTTCTGGGGGAAGAAATGTTTATTTCACTAACGCTATTGGTAGATACTTCGAAATTTCTGAAATAAACACCATTGGCTATTCAGACTTAACTCTTACTCTGGGACATTATAAAAGCTCGACTGCCGGCAATAATGAATTGCTCATTGAAGTCAGTGCTGACGGGGTAATTTACACATCGCTTAACTATTCAAGAGCAACTGGAACCGGCACTGCACAGTGGATTTTGATTACACCAATTGGCAGTATTCCTAGCGTCAATAATTTAAGGATACGTTTTACACAAACTTCTGCTTCCACACAATTTCGTATCGATGATGTGAGTTTTTCAGGAATCGTGACCACTACCAACTTTGTAGATTCCTGTAATCTTCAGTTTCCACAAAATGGCAATATTCCTGTGGGCACAGCATTTAATGTGTATGCACAAGTGTATGAGGCTGGCGTAACAGAAACACCATTTTCACAAGGTGCAAATATAGAAGGTTGGATTGGTTATAACTCAACGAACACTAATCCAAATACATGGACCAATTGGGTTGCAGCAACCTATAATAATGTTGATTCTGGAAATAATGACGAATATGTGGCCAACATTGGATCAGCCCTATCTTCTGGAAATTACTATTACGTCAGCCGATTTCAAATAGAAAATGGCCCTTATCGCTATGGCGGCTATAATACTACCGGTGGAGGTTTTTGGAATGGCACATCTCATGCCAGTGGGATATTAAGTGTGGATACCGTTGACTTCTGCAACTTACAATTCCCAGGTATTGGCACCACCAATTTAGGAAATCCTTTTGCCGTTTATGGCCAAGTTTATGAACAAGGCGTTACTTCAGGAGCAGGACAAGGTGCAGGCATTGTTGCAGAAATAGGATATAGCACAACCAATTCCAATCCGCGAACTTGGACAAATTGGATTCCTGGAAGTTATAATGCAGCCTGCGGCAGCTGTAATTCTGGACAGAATGATGAATATGCTGCCGATTTAGGCAGTGCTATAACCACAGCCGGAACGTATTACTATGCGACACGTTTCAGCATGAATGGTGGGGTTTGGCTATATGGTGGCATCCTCGCAGATGGCTCTGACGGAAATTTTTGGGATGGAACCACCTATATTTCCGGAGTGCTACAGGTAATGGCACCAGAAATCAGGGTTGAGGGCAACGTGGGGACTTTTCCTGAAATTGTGAATGGAGACACGACTCCTCAAGGCACAGATGGGACGCTGTTTGCTGCGCAATATATAGGCGCATCACAGTCTAAATCCTATCGTATTCGCAACCTTGGAAATTCAGATTTGACGGTTTCTAGCGTGAGTATCACAGGTGCAAATCCGGGAGATTTCATGATAACCGTAACACCTGACACAAACATTCTTCCGGGAGAATTCTCGATATTAGAAATCCAATTCTCTCCTTTGCTAGCGGGGATAAGAAATGCGATAGTTTCCATTGTGAACAACGATGCTGACGAAAACCCTTATACTTTTGCGATACGTGGCACGGGACTTTGCATAGTTTCGAACAATACCATTACTCCCCCAACGGGACCAACAGGTACCATTGCGACAATTACTGGAACAAATTTCGATGGATCAATACTAGCGCACATCAACGGTATTTTAATGCCAACTCTGTTCATTAATGAAACCACGATAGAAGTGACCATTCCAGCCAATGCCACAACAGGTAATATTGAAATACTAAATACTATTGGCTGTACAAGCACAACCCCCTTTACAGTTATTGATAATCGCATTAGGGATTGTGAAAGCACAACGTATCTTACGGACTTATTTATCAGTGAAGTTACCGATGCTACTGTGGGCGGGCTCAGTTATGTTGAGATTTATAACGGAACGGGTGCAACAGTAGCATTGGGAGGTTATTCAATAGCCATTTATAGCAATGGAGCGGCTACTGCTAGCAGTACTATTGCACTTACTTCATTTAATTTATCAAACAATTCAACTTACGTTATTGCCATCGGAGTCGCAGGTAATGCACATCCCGGAAATTCTTGCCCACAATCTGGAGGAAATGGTCAATTTGCTTATCAAACTAGTGGAGTGAGTGGGATAAATAAGAAAGACAATGAGCATGATGCCATTCGGTTACTAAAATCTGGAGGCGCGATAATTGTTGATCAGTTCGGCGTATATATGGACAAAACTTGGATGGATGCGACCATCATTACAGGAGATCGCGGATTTAATTTTAGACGCTTGAATACGGCCTCCCTTCTTCCCACCCCTGATTTCAACCTCAACGATTGGAACCTTATCGATTGGGCCGGTTCAGGTCCGGGATCTTGTGCCACCAACGACTATTCGGATATTGGATTTTATGACTATTCCGGTGGAAATCCTCCTACTATCACTCTTCAGCCATTAGCACCATCCTCGACTTGTGCGGTAAAAGCAACTCTAACGGTTTTAGCGACTGAAGGTCTTGATGGTGGTTTTCCCCTAGCCTATCAATGGCATTATAATGCGCCAGGAACATCAAATTGGATAGAAATATTAGATACAAACCTGGATTACTCTGGACAACAAAGCGAAAGATTATCCATCCTAAACACCCTTGATTTGGACGCTTATCAATATTATGCACAAGTGCGAGAAAATACCATGACCTGCTATACCTCAAGCAATGCAGTCCGTCTAAAGATTGACACCACCACTTGAAATGGAAATAGCTGGACCCCGACAGCACCAAACGCGAGTACCGTTGCCATCCTTAATGGTAATTACACGACCAGTCCAGTCACAGGAAGTTTTAACGCCTGTAGCCTTATTATAAATTCGGAATACACTTTAAATATCACAGACGACTACTATGTGGAAGCAATAAACGATATCATTGTATATGGGAATCTGATCGTTGAGAGTAAGGCCGCCTTTGTCCAAAGAGGCGATGGTGTTGAATCAGGCACTTTCACATTACATAACTCAGGGACTTCAAGTATCAATAAATCGACCGCAGAAAAGCAACATTGGTATGATTACACGTATTGGAGTTCTCCTGTAACCAATGAAACCGTGGAATCCGTTTTGAGCATGGCATCTCCTAGCAGACGTTTCTATTTTGAGGCTCCAAATTTTGAAGACACCAATGCTGATGATGTCGATGATAATGGCGACGATTGGCAGTTCGCTTCAGGACGTATGTTATCAGGTGTAGGCTACGCTTCTACGTCTAATAACTCGGGAACCTTTCCACGAGTTGATACTACATTATTTAATGGCGAATTTAACACTGGCGATATTTCTGTCAGCATTCATGGCAATAATACTACACCGTGGAATGATTGGAACTTTATCGGCAATCCCTATGCTTCTGCCATAGATTTCAAATTAGTCCATAATGAAAACACGGACGTCATTAGCGGCGCCGCTTACCTATGGTCTCAAGCAAGACCTCCATTGGCTAGCAATCCAGGGAATCAAGTGCTCAATTTTAATCAAAATGATTATGCGATTATTAGCACAGGAAGCGGAAATATTGCCGGTGGTAAATCAGGCATTCCTTCTGACTTTATTCCTTCTGGTCAGGGTTTCTTTGTCATAGGGATTAATATTGGCGGAACACTGTCTTTCAAAAACTCTATGAGAATGGCCGATGACACGAGCAATTCTGGATTATACAGAAATGGGTCCGGCAATTTAGCAAACAAATTCTGGATCGACCTCACTTCCGACAATGGTGTTTTCAATCAAATCCTAATGGCTTATGTGGAAGGCGCCACTAATGGTGTTGATGGATTTGCCTATGATGTGGAACGCAATCTGTCGAGCGGTTTAAGCGCTATCATTTACACGGAAATCGTGGAAAGCAATAAGAAATATGCTATTCAGGGAAAATCTGTCCATAGTCTATCTTTAGATGAAGAAATATCTATTGGGTTTAAATCTTCCATTGCGCATCCAACCTTATATAAATTGTCCATTGCCCAAACTCAAGGAAAGTTCTTCAATGAAAACACCATCTATCTTAAAGATAATTTACTGAATATTTACCACGACCTCTCTAGTGCAGAATACAATTTTACTTCTGAAACTGGAGACTTTAATAATCGTTTCGTCATTGTTTTTCAAAATGAAATTTTATCTGGAAATGAAGTCACCTTAAACACCAAAGACCTTTCTATTATTGAACACAGCAACGGACAAATTCAATTTTCGATCGGACATAACTTAACCATTAAGTCTGTTGAAATCATGGATCTATTAGGA
>JBARDR010000120.1:0-2593 GCA_049795335.1 Gelidibacter sp.
GATCAAGAGCGCCTGCAGCATTGTTGATTAAAAAAGTTCTGACAGAATTGATGGTCACGCCCAATTGAGAATACATGAAATTATTATAGCCGTCCCCTCCTGAAGCTCGCAATACCACCACATCGCCACCGTTGGCCTGAGTCAAAAACCACTTCATGGCCTCGCGCTGGTCAATATTCCCACCCATTAAACAGATCCCCGATTGATGATTGGTCGCAACATCGGTAGCATTTCCGGTAAGGAATTCTGTGTAATTCTGAGCAAACAGCACTTGCATACTCAGTAAAAATAAAAATGTAATAGTCTTCATATGCTCTAAATTCCTTAATCTATTTCTTCTGATTCACTAAACGGTATAGCATCACAGCTGTAATTTTAGCTTGGATTGCCACCGTGCGCAAATCACCAATCTCCTCAACGGTATGATCTCCAGAACCGCCGGTCAAACCCAATCCATCCAATGCCATATCCACATATCCCGAAGTAAATGAGATGTCCGCAGCGCCTGCATTTCTTGGATTCACCGCTTCTACGGCACCAAAACCCAAATCTTGACTGACGCCATCATAAAACTTTAAAAGCTTGGTATTGCCATACGTCAATCCCAACGGTGGATATCCGCCCTCCACAAAAATCAATTCTGCAGTCGTGTTTGGGTAATTATTAGATGCAATTTCTCTCATGATTTCATGAGCTCTTTCCAGTTGTTCTAAAGAGGTTGCACGAATATCGCCGTGTACAATGGCATGTTCCGCCACCACATTATCTTTTCCGAAGGCTGTACCACCTGTCAATTCCTCATTAACTTTCAAATCGGTTCCGCCAAGGATAAACCCTGGATTAAAGGTCAAATCTTTTTCTTTGGATAACTGTAAATAAAATTCATTCAAAATCCGGGAAGCTTCATAAATAGCACCTACGCCAATATCCTTCGTAAAAATTTGCGAGGAATGCGCCGGAACTCCGGTCACTTTTAATTGCCATTCCGATGATCCTCTACGAGAAACCACAATGGTTTTAGGATTGTTGTCGCCATTTTCAAAACCTAAGGCAATGTCGGCACGTTTGGCACCTTCAATTAAATCTTTTTTGGAAAGCTCAATCGGTTCGCCACTTTTTTCTTCATCGCCAGTCATGATGATTTCGATGGACATATCATCTAAAACCCCAGCTTCCTTTAAGGCTTTCATGGCTAAGATGATAATGACGTCGCCGCCTTTCATATCCGCAACGCCTGGCCCTTTCATCATGTTCTTATCGAGCATGGTGTATTCCTGAAATGGACTGTCCAATTCAAAAACGGTATCCAAATGTCCGATCAATAAAAACTTCGGTCCCTTTTTACCTTCACGTTTGGCAATCAAATGTCCGGCCCGATTGTAAGCTTCGCCATTGGTCAATTCTGTTTGGAATCCGAGTTGGTCCAATTCGGCCTTGAACAATTCTCCCACTTTTTTCACCCCTTCAAAGTTCATCGTGCCACTATTGATATTCACTGCTTTTTTGAGCAATTCAATGGAAGCATCTAAATGTTGATCGACGGATTTTACAATTTTATTTTCCATTTTCCCTTTTTGTGCAAATGTAAACGTGCTTAAAAACAGAACTGAAAGCACTAAAATTGTTTGTGATGTTTTTTTCAAAATGTTCAGCTTAATTAAGTTTGAATTTTGTTCCTGGCAAATAGACATTCAGCTGAAGGTTATGTGCGCCTAGTTTATCACCCTGCACATTTTTTGAACGCTTCGGATTTTTTAGTACAATAACTTGTGAATCACCTATGATTTCAGCGTTGTTACCACTTACCAAAATAGCGGTGGCTTCATCAATACCGATGCCTAACATTTCAGGATGTTCAATGACCGCACTGATCAATCGGTTGTAACGACTTCGTTTTACAAAATGCTGATCGATGATGACGTTGGTCAACATGCCTAATCCCGTCTTAATTTCGATATTATCGCCCTCAATATTTCTGAAAGTTGAAGAATAATCCGGATGTTTGAGTTCGTTTCCAGTAATCATCAACTTGCTCATAACCGCTGCTCCCGCACTGGTACCAGCAATTACACCACCTTTGGCATACGATTCATGAATCGCTTTTTCAATAGCCGTTCCAGCAACAATATCCATAAATCGGTTTTGATCACCGCCGGATATATAAATCATTTTCGCATTTCTAATGGAATCCACTTTAGATGTGGTCAAGACCTCATCTTTCACAAAATCCAAACAGTAAATATTTTTAATTCCTTTCTCGATAAATTGCTTGCCGGAATAATAAACCGCAGAATCTGGTTCAGCGCTAGACATTGGTAAAATAATGGCGTAGCCCGATTTGTCAATCCCTGATTCATTAATGATCCGATCCACCATGGCTGAAGGTCTTGACCCACCACCTATGATGACCAATTTACCTTTACTTTGTGCACTTACGGGAGCGACACAAAACGCACTCCCGATGAACACACAGCTTATTATAAATCCTTTTAAATTCATATTTATTATTTTTTTCCTATGACAATTCCTCTTTTATCACCAGTAGATTGCAACCAAACTTCTGGATTACTACTATCCAGATTAACACGCATTA
>JBARDR010000121.1:0-2999 GCA_049795335.1 Gelidibacter sp.
CAGTGATTGCTATTCTTTACAATATCATTTCTGGTCGAAAACCACTGTAAGTGCGCGTTACTAGTATTATAAAAATGAACATTTGAAAAGGTAAATCTAAAGATTTGCCTTTTTTTATTCTTATGACCCTTTATAAATAGAAATTTAATAATTGAGGAATTATGAAACTCGGAGTTTATGAAGCGTGTTCTGCCTTTTTATTTCGACTTCACCTTAAACCAAATTTCAGAAAATCTACGAAGAAGTCACAACTCTGTGGTTTCTAAAATTCTCACGAAATAGTCCATGATCGTTGAGATTCAATAACCAAAAGACACTTTATTCTTACCTAAATAATCAATAATTTGAAGCCCGCCATTCACCATCCATTGTAATTTCCCCCTTCCAATCTATAATGTTTTTTAAAATTGATCGAATCGAACTTATTATCATATTTTCTATTAAATTTGTCTGTTTTGGCATTTCTAAAGGGAGAAGCAAGGGGATAGAATTTAGAGATTTCACCAGACTGAAGACTGCCAACTGCCGTCTGAATACTGAGGAGTAAAGTCTGCCAATTGAAGACTAATAAAATAATTTATAAAGAATATATCTAATGAGATTAGAAAAACACAGTAAAGCTTGGAATGAAATAAAAACAAACGATTCATGGGCCATTTTTAAAATAATGGGCGAGTTTGTAAACGGTTATGAAAAATTGAGTAAAATAGGACCTTGTGTTTCCATTTTTGGTTCAGCGCGTACCAAGCCAAATCATAAATATTATAAATTGGCAGAAGAAGTGGCCAAAAAAATTGTCGAACATGGTTACGGTGTTATTACCGGGGGCGGTCCAGGAATCATGGAGGCAGGAAATAAAGGCGCCCATATTGCCGGTGGAACTTCGGTGGGCCTGAACATTGATCTACCTTTTGAGCAACATGATAATCCTTATATTGATAATGATAAAAGCTTGGACTTTGATTACTTTTTTGTAAGAAAAGTTATGTTTGTAAAATATTCGCAAGGCTTTGTGGTAATGCCAGGTGGTTTCGGAACTTTGGACGAATTGTTTGAAGCCATCACGCTAATTCAAACTAATAAAATTGAAGAATTTCCTATCATTTTAGTGGGCACTGAATTTTGGGAAGGCCTTTTGGAATGGGTAAAAAGTAAGCTTTTAGAATCCTTTGGCACCATCAGCGCAAAGGACTTGGATCTTGTTCATTTAGTGGATACGCCTGATGAAGTCATTAAAATACTTGACGACTTTTATAAAGAATTTGAGTTGAGTCCTAATTTCTAGATTTTAAGCAGTTAATTTTTACTATTGGTTCGAGAATTTGAATAAATTAGAGCTCGTATAACGATAGAATTGAAATGTTGGCGAAAAAACAGACCGGATAATCTGTTATTAACCACCAACACCTTAAATTCGAAGTTCCTTGTCCGAAATCTTTGTTTTTTAGAGAAAAACCAGGAATCATCATTCAGGCTCTAACAGAATTTTAAAACTTTAAAATTTGTCATTTAGCACATTCAAAAGACGTTTTCTTTTCAGTTTATTGATTTTCTATGGAGCATTGATGTTTGGTCAAAATAAGATCGACATCGATGCTAAATTTGACGTAAAAAATAAGAGTGCAAAAGTCGCACAGACCATTCGCTATCAAAATAACACCAACGATACTTTAAAAACGATTTACCTTAACGATTGGAACAATAGTTTTTCAACCAAAAGAACTCCGTTGGCCACTCGGTTTGCTGAAGAATACAGTACAAAATTCCATTTTGCGACCAATGAAATGCGTGGGTTCACAAATATCACCTCCATCAAAGATGAAAACGGAAAGGAACTCAATCACAACAGATTAAAACAGCATCCTGATATTTTAGAAGTGGAGCTTTCCGAGCCGGTATTGCCAAATCAATACTATCAAATTGACCTTTTTTACAATCTGCGATTTCCTGACGACACTTTTACGGATTATGGAATTACGGACGCTAACGAGCTCAATTTAAAATATTGGTACATCACTCCTGCCGTTTATGATGGTGCTTGGCATTATTACAGCAATAAAAATTTAGACGATCTGTTTGTTCCTAAAGCGGATATCAGTCTCAAAATAGAATTCCCGAAAAATTATGGCGTTTATTCTGAACTCGCCATTCTAGAAACGGCGCCAAATGACAGCACACAAACCTTTTATCTTTATGGAAAAGATCGGGTGGACAGCAAACTCTATCTCAATAAATTCCCGAAATTTAATTTTGTACAGACCGATAATTTCACGGTCATTACCGACTTGGAAAATGAAGGGATTACGCCTATCGATCGTGCCATTATCACCGATAAAATCACGCAGTTCATTACCAAAAACTTAGGAAAATATCCGCATGATTTTCTTTTGGTAACAGATATCGAATATAAAAAAGATCCACTTTATGGCTTGAATCAATTGCCCAAATTCCTAAATCCGTTTCCTGGAAATCTTCAATATGAGCTTAAGCTTTTAAAAACCACCCTCAGCAACTACCTTGACAACACCCTCCTTTTAAATCCGCGGGAGGATTACTGGCTAAGCGATGGCATTCAAATTTATTATTTGATGAAATATGTAGAAGAGAACTATCCAGATCTTAAATTGTTGGGCACTTTAGGCGACTATTGGGGCATTCGTTCATTTCATGCCGCCAGTCTTAATTTTAATGAGCAATACAATCTCTATTTCATGCAAATGGCGCGCACCAATCGCGATCAACCGTTGACCATGTCTAAAGATGCCTTGTTGAAATTCAACGCCAGTATCGCCGGGAAATATAAAGCAGGGATCGGACTGAAATATTTAGATGATTTTGTAAATGGCGATGTCGTTGAAAAAACCATTCAAGAATATCTTGAAATTTCAAAATTAAAAACCACGTCCCCTGCCGACTTTGAAAACTTACTAAAAAAGAATACGTATAAAGACGTCGATTGGTTTTTTGAAGACTATCTCAACAGCAGACAAAAAATAGAC
>JBARDR010000122.1:0-1891 GCA_049795335.1 Gelidibacter sp.
GAAGCGAACAGGCCACCTGATCCAGATCAAATACCTTTTGAAGTTTTTAGATCTGAACCGACTGGAAAGAAAGTCAATCATCAGTATGAATTAGAACTAAAAATCATTGAAATCTTATTGCTTTACGGAAACGAAACTGAAGATTTTGAGGACTTAGTCATGAAAGAAGATGAGAAAACGGGCGAACTAAAAATGGAACCCATCATTCAGCAAGCAAAAGTATTTGAGAAAATCTATTTGGACTTGCAGGAAGATGAAATGCAGTTTTCTGACGAGCGCTTTAAAAATTTATATTACGTTATTATTGATGCGCTACACCAAGCCACAGACTTTCAGTTAAAGGATTTTATTAATAAACTCGATCAAAATATGGCCAATGAAGTGACCACTATTTTGATGGATGATGAGCGTTATGTATTGCATGATTGGGAGCGCAATCATATCGTGCCCAAAGAAAAAAATGAAAGTATCGCGCAATTGGTAACTCAAACGATTTTGAGTTTAAGATGTTTTCTAATTGATCAAAAAGTGGTGGAATACCAAAACGAAACGAGAAAGCCCAATGTAAATACGCTCGCCGTAATGGAAGATGTTAGAGACTATTTAAGGCTAAAAACACTCTTGTCAAAAAAACTGGGAAAAGTAGTGGGTGGCAAAATTTAAACGGTGCCTATATGTTTTGCTTGATGGATCAAATCTACTAAATTGGTTACATTCAGTTTTTTGAAAAGTCGTGCTTTATAGGTGCTGACCGTTTTTTCGTTAATGTCGAGCTCTTGAGCAATTTCCTTGTTTTTCTTTCCGGACGATAATAATTTTAAAACTTCGACTTCTCTCGTAGATAAACGTTTGTAAAGTTTGCTTTTGCTGTTCTTTGTGTCATCATAATTCAAGTGTTTGGCCATGTTTTCACTCAAATAGATGCCGCCATTATACACTTTTAATATCGCCTCTTTAATGGTTTTAGTATCTACTGATTTTGAAAGATAACCCGAGGCACCGGCTTTGATCGTGCTGATAGCATAGATTTCTTCAGGATGATGACTGAACATGATTACTTTTAAGTCGGTATGCTCTTTTTTAATGGCTCTTAAAGCGGTAATGCCATTAAGCTCGGGCAAATCAATTTCAGAGATTATAACATCAACAGGAAAGCGTCGGATAAATTCAAATATTTCAATACCTGTTCCAATAGTTCCAACGACTTCAATCTCTGGATCCGTGTCAAAAAGTAGTTTTAAACCTGCTCTGACAATGGGATGGTGGTCAATAACCAAAACCTTAATCATAATGCTCTATTATTAAATTAGTTACGTAAGTAAATGTGCGTAAGAAGGTCAGTGTAGGTTTGGGAGATGTCCTACGTAAATATATAAAAAAAAACACGAAATTCAATAAGTTTCGTGAACATTCAATAAGATATAGGAATGATAATTGAGGTTATTTTAAATTTTTTGGAATTTCACATATTGGAATCGGAATCATTTTATGCTGATTGATTTTATTGAGTCTTGAAAAAATTTCAAAAACCTCACGTTTTCTACCTTTGAAGTCAGCTGCAGTTTTACCGGTTTCCTTCATTTCCATCGCCCATTCCAATTCAGGATAGGACGCGCCAATTTGATCTTCGTCGCTTCTATCATCGCCAAACAGGCCGTCACTTGGCGGGGCATTAAGAATAGAATCTGTAATGGCAAATGCCTTAGCAATGGCGTAAACTTCGGTTTTTAGCAAATCTGCAATAGGGTTTAAATCGACGCCGCCATCACCATATTTGGTATAAAACCCAATACCAAAGTCTTCAATCTTGTTTCCTGTGCCTGCAACCAATAAGCCTTGTAATCCGGCATGGTAATACAGCGTCGTCATTCTTAAGCGCGCACGTGTATTG
>JBARDR010000123.1:0-1574 GCA_049795335.1 Gelidibacter sp.
ATCGTATACAGCACCATAAATATCTAAGGTTATATTTTTTTGAGTTTTTGAAAGGGCTTCCAAAACCTCAATAATTCCTTTTTCTATTGAGATCCGGGACACCGTCACAAACTTTGAAACCTCAGAAGGAGATTTATCTTTTGAATGGATATGATCAGCCTTGATTTTTCGGGGTAACTGGTTAATTATCTTGATCCCTTTAAACTTTCTTATTCGAATAGTGACATCTTTACCTTCCTTTTCATTGGCAACATGAAAAATAGTATTCTTATATAATCCAATGCCATTTGCAAAATTAATAAAAATACGCTTCTTAAAGTTTTTTACACTGAACGCCTGATCAGAAAGCATCCCGTGCGGATTCACAATACAATTATTATTTTTCGAAAGCAAAATAGGTAAAATTGAAAAATAAAAGGAAAAAATACCATTCACATATAACCAATCATATGTGGTAGACCGCATTAGGTTTTTGATGAACTTTAAATTAATGTTCGTGTTAGATAAATAATAAACCATCGTGTTTGATAAAGCCACCCATTTATTGGATGTGAGATTAGCATAAGGTTTAGTTTCAATATAATCACAATCTCGCGTTACTATTTTAAAATCAATAGCGTCCTCCAGATAATCCACAAAATTTCCAAAGGCCGTAATTGTGCCTCCAGCTTTATAGCCCGGACGGTACCAATCAATAAATGACAGTACCACCTTCTTTTTATCAACCATTGGCCATCGATTTATATAGTTCCAGATATTGATTTGCTATAGCCTCTGCCGAAAACCGTTTAATGTTGATTTGTCCTTTTTGCACTAAGTCGTTACGTTTTGATTCATCTGCGATCAAGGTTTGAATTGCTTGCCGATAATTGTTTGAATCCTTAGGATCAATTAATAGTGCACCATTTCCTGCTGTTTCCGGCATGGCGCAACGATCGGAAGTGATAATTGGTCTCCCAGTGGCTTGTGCCTCTAATATTGGCAGTCCAAACCCTTCATAAAAGGTCGCAAAACAAACAATATCGCACAGTGCATACTCTTCCAACACTTCTTTATAGCTTAAATTATTGATATTAGTATATTGAATAGTACTTTCGGAAAGCAATTGTTTTTGGGCATTTGATAAGGTCCCTATAATGCGCAAATGTACTTTTAAACCATTAATAGCTTCGATTAGACCTTCAAGATTTTTATTGTAGGCCGTTCCTACTTGAAGTAATACTGGTGTAGAAGAAAGTTCATTTTTGGGTTGAAATTCAATACCGACTGGTACCGGATTCGGAACCACCCTTATTTTATCTGGGTTAATTTGCACACTTTCTGTGAGTTCCATTTTTGTAAACTCAGAGATAACCGTAATGTATTTAACGGACCAGATGGGCAACTGGTACCAAAAAAATTTTAATACCCCGTGCTTTATGCCTGTACTTGTTTTTAAAGGTGCCAAATCGTGTATGGTCAAAAGTGTTTTGGATTTTGGAAGGAAATAAGTCACATAATGAATATCCCCTGTAACGTGGTTGATATCTCCTTTATGGTTTAGCACTTCAAAACAGCTCATCACTCTATTTAAA
>JBARDR010000124.1:0-9777 GCA_049795335.1 Gelidibacter sp.
TTAAGCTATGAAACCCATGCTCATTTTGTATTGGAAGAGCGCATGGCCAAAACACCAGAGAAAGTTGAAGCTTTTTTAGAAGAACTTTTAGAAAAAGCAAAACCAGCGGCCGCTCGAGAATTTAAAGAACTGCAAGATTTTGCCACTGAACTGGACGGAATTACCCAATTGGAAAAATGGGATTCGGGCTATTATGCAGAAAAATTAAAACAGAAACGTTTTGATTTGGATGACGAGAAGTTAAAACCCTATTTTAAGCTTGAGAATGTCATTGAAGGGGCTTTTAAAGTGGCACAAAAATTATTCGGATTAGAATTTGAAGAAATCAATTCCATCGACAAATACCACGAAGACGTTTTAACCTACAAAGTAACCAACGCCAAAGGCGAATTTATCTCGATTTTTTACGCCGATTTTTTCCCAAGAGCTGGAAAACGAAATGGCGCATGGATGACCAGCTATAAACCGCAATATATAAAAGAGGGCAAAGAAGAACGTCCGCATATTTCTATTGTGTGCAACTTTACGAAGCCTACCAAAACGAAACCTTCCTTACTGACTTTTAATGAGGTCACCACTTTATTTCATGAATTTGGACATGCGCTTCATGGCATGCTGGCCAATACGACCTATCCCAGCTTATCGGGCACCAGTGTGTTTTGGGATTTTGTGGAATTGCCAAGCCAAATTCTCGAAAATTGGTGTTATGAAAAAGAAGCTCTGGAATTATTTGCCACCCATTACCAAACTGGCGAATTGATCCCCATGGATTTAGTTCAAAAAATAAAGGATTCGGCTGCTTTTCATGAAGGCATGCAAACCTTACGTCAACTGAGTTTTGGCTTATTGGACATGAGCTGGCATGGCGTTGACCCAACCTCCATTTACGATGTCAAAACCCATGAATTAAAAGCTTTTGAAGGCACGCAACTCTTTCCAGATGTGAATGAAAATTGTATGAGCACCTCGTTCTCACATATTTTTCAAGGCGGTTACTCCTCTGGTTACTACAGCTACAAATGGGCGGAAGTACTGGATGCCGATGCTTTCGAATTCTTTAAAGAAAAAGGCGTTTTTGACAAAGAAGTCGCCTCAAAGTTCATGGACAACGTCCTTTCCCAAGGCGGCATTGAAGATCCGATGGTGCTTTACAAACGCTTTAGAGGCAAAGAACCTCAGCCAGAAGCTTTATTAAGACGCGCCGGACTTGTTGAGAAGTAAGCGTTTTAATTTTTCATAACTATAAAATGCGGTCGAAACCGATAGGATCAATAATTGACAGCCTTATCGGTTTCGACTTTTTTTATCAAGCATTGAGAACCCAAAACCTTTGAACATTCTTTGTCATTGTTGTCCATTAGAACTTGCAGTACTTCATCTATTTAGACAGATCTTTGATTTTAATCCTAACACTTCCATGGTTTTACGGCATGAGTCTATATTTTATGTTATATCAACGCAGTGATCTTGGTTCTTTTATTGGACCATAGTGATTCTTTATATATTTACTAAAAACTTAGGATTTATTTCCTTAATTTTAATACAAATCGCTGCTAAAACAAATGTCTAATCATCTGCTTAATCCTAATAAATGGATCGAACTTTATTCGGATTATCTTTTTAATTATACCATTTCACGTATTAATGATCGTGAAATAGCCAAAGATATCATTCAGGATACTTTTTTTGCCGGTTTAAAGTCGATGAAGAATTTTAAAGGCGAAGCGAGCGAACGCACTTGGCTGATTTCTATTTTAAAACGAAAAATCATCGATTATTATAGAAAAACAAACTCCCTCAAAGGAAAGTCGGAAGTCCGAATGACTTACAACACTGATGAAAACGAGGGCGATTGGCTTGAAGAACGTGTGGAAGATGAAGGTTATTTGAATGCTTTAGACACCCTTGAAAACACTGAGCTTGGCGACGCCATTTACGAGTGTATGGAAAAGCTCACAGAAAAGCAAGCTACGGTTTTCAAAATGAAAAGTATTTTAAATTATGATACTGAAAAGATCTGTAATGAATTAAAAATTACGCCGTCTAACCTATGGGTCCTTATTCATCGTGCGCGCACCGCTATGGCAGAATGCTTAGAAAAAAATTGGTTTAAATTATAGTAATGTTAAGATTGATGTTAATTTCAAAAGAAGAAGCCTTTCATATTTGTGACAAATCACAATACTATGAATCTACGTTATGGGAAAAAATCAAATTGAACTTCAGATACATTTGGTGCCCTAACACACGACATTACGTCAAACGCAATAACAAGCTTAGCCAAGCTTTAAAATCTTCAAACTTGGAGTGCTTGCATCATAATGAGCGTAAAGTCATTGAAGAGCGTTTGAACAAGCGTCTAAAAGACCAAATGCAAGAGTAGCCAGAGTATCGGCACACTTTCTACCCAAAAAGAACTGTAATAATCACTCCGTTTCCTATTGGCGAATACGATAAAAAGCAGGGTTATTAAGGTTACTGCGAAGGTCAAAACAATTAACTTCTGATTTAATTCGACCTTAAAAAACTCCAAAAACAGAAAGACCATGCCCAACAAAACCCCCATGATCTTGGCATTCTTTATGCCGATTTTCTGCGGAATGGTCGACAGCTTTATACTGTCATATTGTAAATCCCGAATCTCAAACGGGAGCATCAACATCATGACCAAAAGAAAACGTTGAATGGCCGTGATCCAAACATCCCTAGCAAATGGTTCATTACTGTCTAATATTGGCAATAAAACTGTGACGCCAGCCCAAACCAATCCAATAACATAGACTTTTAATCCACCAATCTCCCTGAGGTTCTTTTGCTGGTCAATAAAAAAACGTTTCGGCAAAAGTGGAATCGTATATAAAAAGGTAACTGCTCCAAAAACGCCAATATACATAAGAGTTTCAGTCTGTAATTGCAATCCAAACCAAATCATCAACAAAAAACAGACCAAGGAAAACAGTTGAATAACACGCAACCAATGCGCCAAACTCCGATGATGAAATTTGGCAATCCCAAAAAACTTCACAAAATTATAACCTGTAATGGTAGAGAAAAAGACAAAACAAAGCAAGCTCCAATCGGTAGGCAACCTGAATTCCAGCAGGCTCACATAGGTCATGGAAAACACCGACAATGCCACGTGCATGCTACTATTAATGTAAAAATCGAATATGAGCTTTAACCGCTTCATGATACAAAAATAAACAATGTGTTAACAAGACTTGAAATTGGTTAAAAACTTTAGATTTCGTTAACTTAAAATGGACAATATTTCTCGTATTTTCGCGCAGGAGAAAAAGGCGCTTAAATTCCACAGAATTAAAGGCTTTTATATAAATTATTTTTCTTGCTTATGTGCTTCTCGGCAGACTAGGTGGGATGTAACACAACACTATTTTAATGAATACAAACTCTTTTGCTCTTCGCCACATTGGTCCTAACGAAAGTGACCAAAACGAAATGCTCAAAACCATTGGAGCTGACAGTTTAGATCAACTTATGTCTGAAACTGTTCCGGAGGACATCCGATTGAAAAAAGGATTGAACCTTGATGCTCCAATGAGCGAATATGAATATATCAACCATATTCTTGAGCTATCAAAAAAGAACAAAATTTTCAAATCTTATATTGGTTTAGGCTACCACCCGACCATTGTTCCTGCTGTTATTCAGCGTAACGTTCTTGAAAATCCAGGTTGGTACACGGCTTATACTCCTTACCAAGCTGAAATTGCACAAGGCCGATTGGAAGCGCTTTTGAACTTCCAAACCATGGTGACGGACTTAACAGGAATGGAAATCGCCAATGCCTCTTTACTTGACGAAAGTACTGCAGCTGCGGAAGCCATGGCATTATTGTTCGCCGTTCGCGAGCGTGACCAAAAGAAAAATGACGTCAACAAGTTTTTTGTTTCTGACGCTATTTTACCTCAAACCCTATCTTTATTGCAAACCAGATCGACGCCTATTGGCATCGAATTGGTAGTGGGCAATGAAGCCGAATTTGATTTTTCAAACGAATTTTTTGGGGCTATTTTACAATATCCTGGAAAAGACGGATTGGTAAGTGATATCAAAACCTTCATTCAAAAAGCAAACGACAAACAAATAAAAGTAGCGGTTGCGGCTGATATTTTGAGTTTGGTTAAATTGGAAGCTCCTGGTAAATTTGGTGCTGACGTGGTGGTCGGCACAACACAACGCTTCGGCATCCCGATGGGTTACGGGGGACCTCATGCAGCCTATTTTGCAACGAAGGATGCTTATAAACGCGATTTACCTGGTCGTATTATTGGTGTGACCAAGGATATGAATGGCAACAGGGCATTACGTATGGCCTTACAAACGCGTGAGCAGCACATTAAGCGCGATAAAGCCACTTCAAATATTTGTACCGCACAAGTATTATTGGCTGTTATGGCGGCGATGTATGCAGTTTATCACGGACCAAAAGGCTTACAGTTTATTGCCAACACTGTTCATAATACCGCCGCCAGTGTTACTAAAGCATTGGGGCAATTAGGTTACAAACAAAAGAATTCCTCGTTTTTTGATACGCTAAGTATTGAGGCCAACGCCGATGCCATTAAAAAAATAGCGGAACGTCACGAAGTGAATTTCAATTACCCAAATGCAGATACGGTTACGATTTCCATCAATCAAACGACTTCCTTAAAAGATGCCAACGAAATCATCGCCATTTTTGCTGAAAATATTCAAAAAGAAACGATTACCTTAACAGAGATTGAAGACGCGAACTTCATCTCTGAAAACCTACATCGTCAGTCAGAATTTTTGACTTTGGAGGTTTTCAACAAGCACCATTCTGAAACGCAATTGATGCGTTACATCAAAATGTTGGAGCGTAAAGATTTATCCTTAAATCACTCCATGATTCCTTTAGGTTCGTGTACGATGAAACTTAACGCTGCCGCAGAAATGTTACCTTTAAGTTGGCCAAACTGGGGATCTATACATCCTTTTTGCCCAATAGAACAAGCAGAAGGGTATCAAATTGTTTTAAAAGCTTTGGAAGATCAATTGACTGAAATCACTGGTTTTGCTGGCACTTCCCTACAACCAAACTCTGGTGCACAAGGAGAATTTGCAGGTTTGATGGTCATCAAGGCTTACCACGAATCCCGCAATGAAGACCACCGTAATATCTGCTTAATTCCATCGTCTGCACATGGTACCAATCCTGCAAGTGCGGTTATGGCCGGAATGAAAGTTGTGGTCACAAAATCTACCGAAGACGGTAATATTGATGTGGAAGATTTACGCGCTAAAGCCATTCTACATAAAGACAACCTCTCTTGTTTAATGGTAACTTATCCATCCACTCATGGTGTGTATGAATCCGCTATTAAAGAAATCACTCAAATCATTCATGATAACGGAGGCCAAGTCTATATGGATGGCGCCAATATGAATGCACAGGTTGGGTTGACCAATCCTGGAAATATCGGAGCGGACGTTTGCCATCTTAATTTACATAAAACATTTGCTATCCCTCATGGTGGCGGTGGCCCAGGGGTTGGACCAATTTGCGTTGCCGAGCAATTAGTACCGTTTTTACCTGGAAATCCAATCATCAAAACGGGTGGAGATAAAGCAATTACTGCTATTTCTGGAGCGCCTTTTGGATCATCATTGGTCTGTTTGATTTCTTATGGCTACATCAAAATGTTGGGCGCTGAAGGATTGACCAATGCGACAAAAACAGCCATTTTAAATGCCAATTATATTAAAGAACGTTTACAAGGACATTTCGACACTTTATATTCTGGTGAGCGCGGACGTGCTGCCCACGAATTGATTGTAGATTGCCGACCTTTTAAAGAAAACGGTATTGAAGTAAGTGATATCGCCAAACGTTTGATGGACTATGGATTCCACGCACCAACCGTTTCATTTCCCGTAGCAGGAACCTTGATGATTGAGCCAACCGAAAGTGAAAGCAAGGATGAAATGGATCGTTTTTGTGATGCTATGATTTCGATCAAAAAAGAGATTGACAACGCTTCCAAAGACGATAACAATAACGTGCTTAAAAATGCGCCACACACTTTGGCTATGCTAACTTCTGATGTTTGGGATTTCCCATATTCAAGAGAAGAAGCAGCCTATCCGTTGGACTATATCAGAGATAATAAATTTTGGCCATCGGTAAGACGTGTTGATGACGCTTATGGTGACAGAAATTTAATTTGCACTTGTGCACCTATTGAAGAATACATGGAGGCTTAACCGCGATTAATCGAATATATTCACAAAAAGCGCTCTTTTAAATTTTAATAGAGCGCTTTTTTATTGATTTCGATTTGTTACATGGAAATTTTTAATAATTTGGCAAAAATCATTAAAATCGACAAAATTGTCAGCAAACACAACGAATATTAATTACATTAGTAAATCGATTAAATTTCATAACAAATGTCCATAAAGATTACAGGTACCGGTAGCTACATTCCGAGTAGCATCGAAAAAAATGAGAATTTCAATAAACATCATTTCTTAGATACCGATGGTTCGGAGTTGAAACACCCAAATGCTGTAATCATTGAAAAATTCAAGGCCATAACGGGTATTGACGAACGCAGATATGCCTTTGATCACTTAACCTCTTCCGACCTTGCTTTTTTCGCTGCAGAAAAAGCAATTGCCAATGCCAATATCGATCCGGAAGAATTGGATTATATCATCATGGCTCATAATTTTGGAGACGTTAAACACAATACCATTCAATCGGATGTGTTGCCTTGTTTGGCTTCCCGCGTCAAGCACAGCCTACGCATTAAAAATCCAAAATGTGTAGCCTACGACATTCTTTTTGGTTGCCCAGGATGGATTGAAGGCGTCATCCAAGCCAATGCATTTATAAAAGCTGGAATCGCTAAAAAATGCCTGGTCATTGGTTCTGAAACTCTCTCCAGAGTGGTGGATGAACACGATCGGGATTCTATGATTTATAGTGATGGTGCAGGTGCCGCAGTTATTGAAGCTACGGATGATGAAGGCGGAATTTTGGCCCACGAAACAGGAAGTTACACCTATGACGAAGCCTATTATTTATTCTTCGGAAATTCCAATAACAAAGATTTGTCTCCAGACACACGCTATATCAAAATGGATGGTAGAAAAATTTACGAATTTGCATTGAACAACGTTCCGTTGGCCATGAAATCCTGTTTGGACAAAACCGGCGTGGACATTAAAGATCTGAAAAAGATATTCATCCATCAAGCCAACGAAAAAATGGATGAGGCTATTTTAAAACGTTTTTACAAACTTTATAACACTGAGATCCCTGAAGGCATTATGCCCATGACCATTCATGAATTGGGAAACAGCTCTGTCGCTACCATTCCAACCTTATTTGATTTGGTCAGAAATAACCAATTAAAAAATCAAACGCTCACTAAAGGCGACATCATCATGTTTGCAAGCGTAGGTGGCGGAATGCATGTGAATGCCATAGTTTATCAATATTAAAATGAATATTGGCGTCGTTGTAGATAACGAATTTGACCATGATCATCGGGTTCAAAAAGAAATCCGCTTGTTGCAAGAGGACGGGCATACCATTTTTGTACTCTGTTTTGATTTCAAAAAAACCTATAAAACATATCCTGACCTTACGGTCAAAAGGGTCACGATCCATAGAAAGTTCAGAGATTTATTTGTACTTCTAAGTACCAATTTCGGGTTTTATGAACGGTTATGGCAAAACAATATTGCTGAATTCATAACTGAAAACAAATTGGACGCTTTGCATGTCCACGATTTGTATTTAGCCAAAGCGGCTAAAAAAGGCATTCAAAAATCGGAGGGGAACATCCCGTTAACCTTGGATCTCCACGAGAACTATCCAGCGGCCATAAATTCCTATCAATGGGCTATCAAAGGATGGCGTAAACATGTGGTACAACCCGAGAAATGGTATAAAAAAGAAGGCGAATATTTAAATTACCCCGATAATCTTGTGGTGTTGAGCAACTCTTTTAAACAAAATTTAATGGAGCGGTTTCCATTTTTGAACTCAGAAGCTATTTATGTACATCCCAACATGCCAGATTTTGATAGCTTTCAAGCTTTTGAAAAGAATGAATTCTCGGTAGACTTTGAATCTGGAGAGCCCACATTGTTTTATTTTGGCGTGGTTGCCAAACGACGGGGCATCATTGATCTACTCCCTTGGATTATTGAATTACTGGAAAATGACAATAAATTCCATACGCTGATTATTGGCCCCATAGATAAGGCTGATAAAAATCAATTTTACACCTCTATTAATCATCCACTTTTAAAGCAGCACCTGACCTATATTCCTTGGGCAGATGTGAAATACCTTCCCGCCTATCTTAAAAAGATTACGATTGGCTTGGCTCCATTTGAAGTCAATGCCCAACATGATTCGGGCGTAGCCAATAAATTGTTTCAATATATGTATGGGGAAATCCCTATACTGGCTACAAAATGTAAAGCACAACAAGAGCTTATTGAAAGCTCAGCATGCGGTTTATTATACGATTCCCAAGAAGATTTTAAAACAGCCTTAAAACGTTTGATTGAAAACGAATCCCTGCGCCAAACTTTAGGTGCAAACGGGAAGAAAAAATTGCTCGAACTTTATCGAAATAAGGCGGATAGGGCATTTTTGGGGATATATGATTCGAAAAGTATTCAGATTTGAGTATCAAGAATTAAGATTTTAAGCGAATGATTTAACATTTGTAATTTATTGATCTCAATATTTAAAATTGGTAAATTTCTATAATGAAGTTTTCATTCTTTATCGATCAAAAAGAATGAATAACAAACCACTTATGGGAACTAATACCGTGAAATAAGTATAAACTCATTTTTTACTTTTTCCATAATTTGATTTGTTCCAAATATTATACAATACATGAAACATAAAATTATATTCAAAAAGAGGGCGAAATACATGAAGCTTGCTTTATCCATAATCAGAGAATTAAAATCAACACTGGTCTAAAATACACTTAAAGTTTGAGCATATAAAATCGATAGACAACATTTGGGAAACCTAAAAAAGTGATTCGGATGTTACTTCAGACCCTTTACCAATAAATTCATAGACACATCTTGGTCCCCCTGTTTCGGTCAATTTTAGAGAATGTTCAGATCTAAATAACTAGGACTTTTTTTATTAAGTAAACCGAAAGGATTAGGCAAGTGATCTTATAAGCTGAAAAGAATAAACTGGCATCTATGGCAATTTGAAACCAATCAAGATCAATTCAAATTCCAGTTCTTATAATTGGTCATGGCCTCCAATTTATCTTCGAGTCCATCTTCAAGTTCTGGGAAAAAATCAATTCCTGTGAGCACCTCAACAGAATCCACCGAAACCACAAATTTATGCAAGGGCTCATTGGAGTTTTTATTCGGCATTAAAAAAGCAATCATCTTCTCGTTTTCTGGATCATAGACAATCTTGTAAAACAGTTTCGGGACGGCGACTCTTTCGATGCCTATCGTTTCTAAATTTCCTTTTAAAACGCCACCGGTAACGACATAAACACCATCATATTTACGCGCCCACGACCGCACTTTTTGTTCTAAGGTATTCCAAATGCCCGTATTAAACGCAGGATCTTGCGGACTGATATTACTGGTCAGAAAAGTTTCGTCATGCACTTAGTGACTATAGTTCTTGTCTCCAGCAGGAACGAGATGGCCTCTATCAAACCCAGAGTTTTTATAATTCTTCCAACTCGCCGCGCCAGTTTTCACGGCCTGATCCACCTC
>JBARDR010000125.1:0-1917 GCA_049795335.1 Gelidibacter sp.
TGTCGCTTGGAACTATCAGCGCTGACGCCTAATATCTCATAACCTTTAGCTTTTAAATCTTCATAGTTATCCCTGAGATTACAAGCTTCGGTGGTGCACGTTGGGGTGCTGGCTTTCGGATAGAAGAAAATCACTAATTTTTTTCCTTTATAATCTGACAAAGAAATGGTATTTCCTTGTTCGTCTTTTGCTGAAAAATTTGGAGCTTTGTCTCCCGCTTTTAATTTGGTCATAACTGTTTTTAATTTGATATTTGTAAAAATACAACTTATGACCAAACAAGAAAAGGTAGATTTTGTTATTAATACGTTAAAGCAACTGTATCCAACAATTCCCGTACCTCTCGATCATAAAGATCCCTATACCCTTTTGATTGCCGTTTTGATGTCTGCACAATGTACAGATGTACGTGTCAATCAAATCACACCACTGCTTTTTGCAAAAGCTGATAATCCATACGACATGATTAAACTCTCGGTTGAAGAAATCAGAGATATTATCAGACCGGTCGGCTTATCGCCAATGAAAAGTAAAGGTATCCATGGGTTATCACACATCTTGATCGATAAACATAACGGACAAGTGCCGCAAACTTATGAGAAATTGGAAGAACTACCCGCTGTTGGACACAAAACCGCAGCCGTCGTGATGTCTCAAGCCTTCGGAATTCCGGCGTTTCCTGTGGATACACATATCCACCGATTGATGTACCGTTGGAATTTGACCAATGGTAAAAATGTGGTACAGACTGAAAGAGATGCCAAACGTCTTTTTCCTAAAGAAACCTGGAATGATTTGCACTTACAGATGATATGGTATGGAAGGGAGTATTCTCCCGCTCGCGGCTGGGATTTGGAAAAGGATATTATCACAAAAACAATTGGTCGCTCAAGTGTTATAAAAGAATACTATGCTAAGAAGAAGTAATTTTCTATTTAAGAAAGGAAATATAGCGCCTAAAAATTTATAGAATTCGCTTCGAGGAATCTAAAAGATTCCTGCCTTCGCAGGAATGTAAAAGTCCCGACAAGTTGATTATCGGGACTTTTTAGATCTTAGTTTATAAGTAACTCAAACTTCATGTCATTATAACCTACGACACTTAATGCCTTAGAATAATTCAAAAGGAAATCAACGGTTTCTTCTTTTGGATTTAGATTGTCGTTTTTTTGAGGACATTTAGAGTAAAGTTTTGCCATTATTAGGGGTTTTATAGGTGATTACAACCCTATTAACGCAACTAAACCACGTTTATTACATCAATTTGTAAGAATTATACTTTTTTCTTCAATAACCTTTCTCAAATTGATTAAGGCATATCGCATTCTGCCTAAAGCCGTATTTATACTTACGCCAGTTTTATCAGATATCTCCTTAAAACTCATATCATTATACATCCGCATGACCAATACATTTTTTTGATCCTCTGGCAATTCTTCGATCAATCGTCTCAAGTCAGATTCAATTTGCTCTTTGATCATTCCCTTTTCAGCATCTAAAGACGAATCGCTAAGCACTGAAAAAATACTGAACTCTCCAGCATTATCAAACTTTGGCATGCGCTTACTTTTTCTGAAGTGATCAATTATTAAGTTATGTGAGATGCGCATAACCCAAGGTAAAAACTTACCTTCTTCATTGTATTTCCCTAATTTGAGGGTACGAATAACCTTAATAAAAGTATCTTGAAAGATATCTTCGGTAAGATCTCTATCATAAACTTTAGAGTAGATAAAACTATAGATTTTTTGCTTGTGTCTAGTGATCAATATAGAAAGCGCATCTTCGTCTCCTTTAACGTAATTGCTCACTAAAACAGCATCTGCGATAAGTTCGTGTTTCATAATTATTACTTTAATGCTTGGAATAGTTCCTAGCTTGGGGTTAATCTTTTTAAAGTAATATTATGATATAGGC
>JBARDR010000126.1:0-2173 GCA_049795335.1 Gelidibacter sp.
AAGATTATTTGATCATGCGTGAAAGTGATGTTCTCGCGATTATCTAGTTAAAACAAAAATCAACCACCAAATTCCAATTGAACTATTCAACAACTTTTCATTTGGAATCTTAAACATTGAACATTAAAATTTTTGAAAAAAATTTATAATTATGGCAAAACATATAAAATTTGATATTGACGCACGCGACGGATTAAGACGTGGTGTAGATGCATTGGCAAACGCAGTAAAAGTTACTTTAGGCCCAAAAGGTCGTAACGTTATTATTGGTAAATCATTTGGCGCACCTCAGGTGACTAAAGATGGTGTAACCGTTGCAAAAGAAATAGAATTAGAAGATGCACTTGAGAATATGGGTGCACAAATGGTAAAAGAAGTAGCGTCAAAAACCAACGATTTAGCTGGAGATGGTACTACAACAGCTACTGTTTTAGCGCAAGCTATCGTTAAAGAAGGTTTGAAAAACGTTGCTGCTGGCGCAAATCCAATGGATTTGAAACGCGGTATTGACAAAGCTGTAGCGGCGATCGTTGCTGATCTTGAAAAGCAAGCTAAAAAAGTAGGCGACTCATCAGAAATGATAAGACAAGTTGCTTCTATTTCTGCTAATAACGATGATACCATTGGCGAATTGGTAGCCAAAGCCTTCACGAAAGTAGGTAAAGAAGGTGTAATCACTGTTGAAGAAGCTAAAGGATTAGATACTTACGTTGATGTGGTTGAAGGTATGCAATTTGATCGCGGTTATTTATCGCCTTACTTTGTTACGGATGCCGATAAAATGATTGCCGATTTAGAAAATCCTTACGTTTTATTATTCGACAAGAAGATTTCAAATCTTCAAGAAATTCTTCCAATCCTAGAACCAGTAGCACAATCTGGTCGTCCATTATTGATTATTGCTGAAGATGTAGAAGGTCAGGCCTTAGCTACTTTAGTAGTAAACAAATTACGTGGTGGATTAAAAATTGCAGCCGTTAAAGCTCCAGGTTTTGGAGACAGACGTAAAGCAATGTTGGAAGATATAGCTATCTTAACTGGTGGTGTTGTGATTTCAGAAGAAAGAGGTTTCTCTTTAGAGAACGCTGATTTAACCATGTTAGGTACTGCGGAAACAATCACTATCGATAAAGACAATACAACTATTGTAAATGGTTCAGGAAAAGCTGAAGACATTAAAGCAAGAGTTAACCAAATTAAAGCTCAAATTGAAACTACGACCTCTGATTATGACAAAGAAAAACTTCAAGAGCGTTTGGCTAAATTAGCCGGCGGTGTGGCTGTACTTTACGTTGGTGCTGCAAGTGAAGTTGAAATGAAAGAGAAAAAAGACCGTGTTGATGATGCATTACACGCAACCAGAGCTGCTGTTGAGGAAGGTATCGTTGCTGGTGGTGGTGTTGCACTTGTAAGAGCAAAAGCAGTATTAGAAAAACTGACTACTGCCAACCGAGACGAAACTACTGGAGTTCAAATCGTAGCACGTGCAATTGAAGCACCTTTACGTACCATCGTTGAAAACGCCGGTGGCGAAGGAAGTGTTGTGGTTGCAAAAGTGATGGAAGGCAACAAAGACTTCGGTTTTGATGCTAAGACAGAAACTTATGTAGACATGTTGAAAGCTGGAATTATCGATCCTAAGAAGGTAACACGTATTGCTTTAGAAAACGCAGCATCAGTTGCTGGTATGATCTTAACTACTGAATGTGCATTAGTGGAAATTAAAGAAGAAGGCCATGCCATGCCAATGGGCGGCGGTGGAATGCCAGGAATGATGTAATTTTCCTAAATCTTTAAATTATAAAACGCCTCAACCAAAATTGAGGCGTTTTTCATTTGATGTTAGTCAATTTTGCCAAAGACAACAATCTGCGTTTTATTGCCACTAATATCCCTCGCAGATACGCTTCTATGTTGAACAAAAGAGGCATGGACGCTTTAAAGGAATTAACTCCAGAAGCGCTCGCAATGAGTAGCCCAGATTTGGAAACTTTTTTCGATCCAACCGTTAAGGCTTATGCTGGAAGGGTCGAGAAAATGGGCGGACACGTTCCGGAAAACATGTTAAACATTCAAATTGCACAGGCCGCTAAAGATGCCACCATGGCACATTTCTCACTTAAAAATTTCAAGCCTGGAGATTTCCTATTCCATTTTCAAGGCTCCTATCACT
>JBARDR010000127.1:0-4088 GCA_049795335.1 Gelidibacter sp.
ACCCATATGTTTCCACTCCTCTCGAAAGAAGTTAAATAAAAGACCGTAACCTATACCTCTATTGACATGATTTTTTATTCTTCTTTACAATCACAGAGTCATTAAGGAGCTATTAAGGATATTTTACTAAACGCAAACATAGCCACATCAGTTTCTCCCAACTAGATAAGAGATTAGCTGGGAGAACTAATAGTTAGAGAAATAGTCTAGTTAGTTTTTTCTAAAAAGCTACCACTAAATTGAGAATCTGCACTGGGCGCCTTCACTGAAACTGTGGCCAATTTATTGTATCCTTTGTCATTATCCCAATCATCCTCATTAGCGAATTGGATGCTGAAATTTTTACGCCCATATAACGTTGGTTCCGGATCAGGTAGATGTAGGAAAACATCATATTCACCTATAGGCATATCAACAGGTAATCCAAATGTTGTGTTGATTTCAACAGCCTCTTCAGCGAACCAATAACGCGGATCGTCATTCAATTTCAATTTGTATTCTTGCAGGCTGCTTTTTGATTTAAAAACGACTTCAACACTTCTGGGGTTAAAAGGAGCCGCAAACCCAACGTTTTCAAGGCTCAATTTCATTTCAAATGGTCCTCCTGCATGTCCATTATCGGTATATTCTCCATTCTTTAAAACAAAGCGGTAACCTAGTCGTTTTTTGATTTCATTCAAACAATTATTGACCTCCCAGTCTCTAATAACTTCTCTGTCATAGGCTGAGTTCATAAAAGACCAATGATATTTGGCAAGGTCTACAAGTGCATTGGAGCATTCCGAGAACGATGACAGCTGACAGGTTTCGCCACCCATAGCTAAATATTTAGTTTCGTTTGCCAAGAATGTCCTGTGGCTTCTTCTGCCTCCAAAAGTTCCGCGGTCATCTTGATCAGCTAAAAAGCAGTCATTATGAAAAGCTACACGGGAGAGGTCGGATTCATTATAAGCCGTCTCGCGAGTAACATTCTTTGACGCATCTATGCCAAATGAAAAAATCTTTGCCGCTGGATATCTTACGGCAACCATACGGTTTTTTGGAAGTGCCTCCAGTAAGGCGTCCAAAACGCGTTTACGAGGACCATATTCATCCTCATCGGGTCGATAGATAAAATTGTCTGTATAATACCACTCGCCCCATACGCCAATAAAACCGGCTTCTAGAACGTAAATAACATCAGAGTATTCTTTTAAAATTGGTGTTATCTGTGCTATATGCTCTAATACTAGTTCTTCCGTGGGGTCCCAGGGTTTTTGACTTTCACTATTGGTGTATCGAAATCTGAGAACAGTTTTCGCTCCACCTTCACGTAAAATTTCCATGTTATTTCGAATCCTTTCGAGATAAGCATCTGGAATTATAGTTTCACGGTAATCGATCATGGTATAGGTGTTGTAAATCAAACTTGTGCCACTTTCAACCATGTTGTTGATAAAGGAGAGGGAGAGTGCATTATTGCTGTCTGATCTAAATTCAGCAAAATCATAAAACCCTCTTTCTGGATTAAAAATAATAGCATCTGACTCCAGATAATCAATATTCTTAGGTCCAGTAGGACCCAAATCTGGTTTGATTTTGTCATCGCTACATGCGGTTAATCCTATAAAAACAAATAGGGATAGCGCGTAATTGAATAATTTATTCATAACTGAAGATATTTTGTAATCATTAAAAAACAAATCTGAAACTTATGAGGTCTTAAGGCTAGCTCAAAAGAGAATGCTAGTTTATAAGTGTAAAAAAGAATAAAAAAAATACTCGTAAATCCGCGATATTAACCATTCTCTTTAAATGATCTATAGCAATCTACGAGTATTTAATTAAGTCTAATAACTGTTAATAATTGATTATTTAAGTTTAACTAATAGACCCTTATTTTTGTCGCCTTCAGAAGTAACCGTTGGCAATCCGCCTGTAGTTGACCATGCATCACCTTCTAAACCGGAGTGGCCAAAAGACATACGAATCTCAGAACCTAAATTCGGGATAAAATCTCTGATAATTTTGGCCTCGAATTCAACAATGGTTCCAGAAACTTTTTTCATTTCAGAAATGGTCATCAGTCCACTTCCTGCTTCTACGATATTTGGAGTCAACCAACCCCAAGCGCCGTCCTTGCTTTCATCGTAACCCGCTAAACGCATATCGTAGTTAGACTCGTAAAATCCTTGCATTAGGTAGTTTGCCGCTGATTGTTCCCACATCCATCCATTGTATCCAGTCTCAGGACTAAGATCATTATTGATATAGATGTCCATGGCGTTAGCGTGGGCAGAATCTAATTTAAGGTAAAGATAGATGTACATATCGTCACTGGTTACCTTAACTTCTTTTAGACGCTTATATTCGGTTGATTCTTCATTAAGAACAGCAGTAAATAGGATATCTTCAGGTACATTCTCCCAATCAGAAAAATCGCCATCAACAACAATTGAAGCCCCGACCCCGCCATTGCCACCGTCGCCACCGCTCGGGGCAGATACTGTAATGCTTTTAGTTGTGGAGTTTTCCCCACTATCACCTGTAACTGTTAGCTTCACGGCATAAGTGCCCCCTTCAGAATACTCATGCACAGGGTCTTTTTCCGTTGAAATCTTCTGGTCACCAAAATCCCAAACATACGTTTTAGCATTTGTGGACTCATTTTTAAAGGTAACTTTCAGATCTGCAATAGTTTCAGAGAATTTAGCTATTGGTAAAGGTTTTCTAACATCGTCATTGCTGTCGTCATCGCTACTGCAGCCTGTCGCGAGCAATCCAATTGCAGCAATTCCCGCAAAAAATAAACGCAATTTCCAAAATGATTTTTTCATGATAATTTAATTTTTAATTAGATTAATAAGAGGTGATTTAACTATGGATTCTGGATGATGTTACTCACTGTAATTTCATCAAGAGGTATGTAATACTGAATTTTATTATCTGTGTAGTCTATAACTTCCCATGGGTGTGCTCCCGCATATCTTCTGTCCATCGATTTTTTGTTGCGATAGATATCATGCGCGCGGTGACCTTCAAAGGCTAATTCTAACCTGCGTTCGTCTAACACAATATCTAATGCATTGGTATATCCCTTTTTGTTGTCAGATGTGAATAACTGATCACCTGATAAACCTGCTCTTTGGCGAAGTACATTTACGTCCGCTAATGCTTCGCTTTCCATGTTTTCCTTTGAATAAGCTTCTGCTCTATTTAGTATTACTTCAGCCCATCGTAACATTACTGGAGAGCTTAACATCGGATCTCCATTTTGGTAAGAAAACTTGGTGACAAAATATTTCGGCCACCCGCCACGATCGTACATTCTTGGTGCCAATCTGACATTTTTTTTCCCGTTTAGCATAATGTAGTACTGAGTATGGCCATCTATCAATTCCTCTTCTACATAAACAGTAGAGCCATTGTCTTCAAACTTATATTTGCCCGCATCATTGTCAAATGTTACTCCATTTCTGATTTCGTTCTCATAAAAATCATCTGCTGCACTTTTCACTGGCCACCAAATCATATAATCGGTTGCGCCTGGAACTTCCTGAGGTTTGATGTAGCTAAATCTCACGTCATTAGGGTTTTTAGCAAAAAGATCATTTAAGGGATCGGAAGAATACATCTCGCCCCATCCGGAACCATCGGTCAAATACATTGATGCAAGTGAAGAGGTCGCCCTGCTCTCTAAAGCTGTATGTGCAACGGCCCATAATGTTTCTTTTCTTTCTAATGCATTGGCGAAATAGGACGGGAAGTCTGCAGTTGATTCAAGTTTAGTGCTCGGGGCAGCACCGCCAAGCATATCATTCACTAAATCAATTACCTCGCGGTTTTTCTCCATATAAAGATAGACTCTTGATAAAAGTGCTTGTGCAGTTTCTTTACTGGCGTATCCAGCATTTCCTCTTCTGGTGCTGTTCCCCATCAAACGAATTGCTTCCAAAAGGTCGCTTTCAATAGCATCGTAAACCTCTCCAACCTTCGCTCTTTTGGTTTCAGAAGCATCGGTGGAATTTCGAAGGACAACACCTAAATTGTCTCTGCCATGTGAATATGGTTTTGAGTAAAGCGTTGATAGGTTGAGATGAGCTATAGCG
>JBARDR010000128.1:0-15813 GCA_049795335.1 Gelidibacter sp.
CATTAATAAAATCGGGTATAAAAACGGTATTTCTTTAGGTTTAGCCGTTATGGCGGTTGGTGCCTTAGTGTTTATTCCTGCGGCCGACGGACGTACTTACTCGCTGTTTTTAGTGGCGATTTTTATCCAAGGCATTGGAATGACCATCTGTCAAACCGCTGCTAACCCTTATATTACCATTTTAGGTCCTATTGAAAGTGGTGCCAAACGTATGGCCATGATGGGTATTGCAAATAAAGTGGCTGGTGCACTGGGCTCCTTAATTTTTGGTGCGTTATTATTATCAGGTATTGATGAGGTTAATGAAAAATTAGGAACTGTTTCTGACGCAGAAAAAAATACACTTTTAAATACAATGGCCGATAGTGTCCACACGCCTTATATCGTTATGGCAGTGGTGTTATTTGTTTTTGCCTTATTGATTAGAAAAGCAGCATTGCCAAATGTGGAGCCAACCGTAGAAGATGAAGGGGTTGATGGTGCAAACAATCATAAAACCATATTTCAGTATCCACATTTATGGCTGGGCGTTTTAGCCTTGTTTGTATATGTTGGTGCTGAGGTTATTGCTGGGGATACGATCATTGCCTATGGTATTTCTTTAGGTATTCCTGCAGCTGATGCTAAATTCTTTACAACTTATACGCTAATGGCCATGGTTGCGATGTATGCTGTGGGTGCCATATTAATTCCGAAATACCTGAAGCAAAAAACAGCTTTAATCTTTAGTGCCATCTTAGGAATTATATTCAGTATTCTTATTTTATTAACCTCAGGATTTACATCGGTATTGTTTGTTGCAGCCTTAGGCATTGCAAACGCATTGGTGTGGCCAGCCATTTGGCCATTAACCTTGGATGGTTTAGGAAAACATACCAAAACGGCTTCGGCTTTATTAATTATGGCCATTTCTGGTGGTGCGATTATTCCGCCATTATACGGACGCTTGGTGGATGCTGGAAAACATGAGATGATGGCGAATGGGATTCAGGATGTGGAAACTTTAGCAACAGCGTCAACAAGTAGTTATTGGATTTTGATTCCATGCTACTTTATGATTTTGTTTTTCGCGCTTTGGGGTCATAAAATCAAAAGTTGGACGAAATAAATGAAGCAATGCGGGAGTTATAAAAAACCTCCCGTTTTAACAATTATGGAGACTAAAGTATTTCAATGGGGAATGATTGGCTGTGGTAGTGTGACCGAGCTAAAGAGCGCGCCTGCCTATCAAAAAACGGAAGGGTTCGAGCTTTATGCTGTCATGTGCAGAGATGCCGCCAAAGCTGAAGATTATGCCAAACGCCATAAGGTCCCTCATTTTTTTACCGATGCTGACGCGTTGATCAATCATCCAGAAATTGACGCCATCTATATTGCCACGCCTCCAGATGCTCATGAATATTATGCCTTAAAAGTGGCTGAAGCCGGCAAAATATGTTGCATTGAAAAACCGATGGCGCCAACTTATGCGGCTTGTTTAAGAATCAACGCCGCCTTTGAAGATCGTAATCTGCCTTTGTTCGTGGCCTATTACAGAAGGTCATTGCCAAGATTTTTGCAGGTTAAGGAATGGATCGACCAAAATAAAATAGGAAAAATCAAACATATTCATTGGCATTTTACCAAACCTGCCAATGACATCGATAAGTCAAAGGTATATAATTGGCGAACCGACGCCACGATTGCGCCAGGTGGTTATTTTGATGATTTGGCCTCCCACGGATTGGATTTATTCGCCTATCTATTGGGAACCATCACAGAAGCAAAAGGGCGAGCGGTAAATAAGCTCGGACTTTACACGGCCAACGACCATATCACAGGACATTGGCTTCATAAATCACAAGTTACCGGATTTGGAACTTGGGATTTTGGCGCCGACAAACGCGAGGACACGGTTAAAATCTATGGCAATGAAGGGAATATTAGCTTTTCTGTATTTGGAGAAGCGCCCATCGTTTTAGAACGTGATGATGAAACCAAAAGTCTGAGCATCGCAAATCCTGAACACGTACAATGGTACCACGTTCAACATATAAAAACAGACTTGTTAGGAGGCGCCCCTCATCCTTCAACAGGAGATACAGCAGCCCAAACAGCTTGGGTGATGGATCAGATATTAGAAAATAAAATTAAAGTCATAAATAATTAAATTAATAGGACATGTTAAAGAGTACCCTGGATAAAGCAACTGGTTTCGAAAAGAGGTTTGAAAACATTAATACGGTCATGTTTGAAGATTCTCAAGCAGCATCAAAGGCTGTTGCTAAAGAAATAGCTGATCTTATAAGAGTAAAACAAGCACAAAAACAACCCTGTGTTTTAGGATTGGCAACAGGATCGTCACCAAAAGGATTATATGCCGAATTAGTGCGTTTGCACAAGGAAGAAGGATTGAGTTTTAAAAATGTAGTGACCTTTAACTTGGATGAATACTATCCAATGGAGCCAGATTCTGTTAATAGTTACGTGCGTTTTATGAAAAAGATGTTGTTTGATCACATCGACATTCTTTCAGAGAACTGTTACATTCCAGACGGGACCTTATCCAAAGAAGAGATTGCAGATTACTGTAATGCCTATGAGAAAAAAATTGAAGCCTTTGGTGGCATTGATCTTCAAGTATTGGGGATTGGTGGTAATGGACATATCGGTTTTAACGAATCGGGATCATTACAAAACTCCAAAACGCGTTTAGTCGCCTTGGATCATATTACAAGAGTTGCGGCCAGTAAGGACTTTGCAGGCCTTTCCAATACACCAAGAACAGCGATTACTATCGGTGTTAAAAAGATTATGGAAGCCAAACGTGTCATTCTATTGGCGTGGGGCGAAAGTAAAGCGGCGATTGTAAGAACTTCAGTAGAGGGTCAGGTTACCAACCAAGTGCCAGCCTCGTTCTTGCAGGAGCATAATAATGCTACTTACGTACTTGATAAAGAGGCAGCTTCAAAACTAAGCCGTATCAATACGCCATGGTTGGTTGAAAAAGTGAGCTGGACAGACCGACTCATCAGAAAAGCAGTTTTAGGATTGGCCTTAGATCTTAAAAAGCCAATTTTAATGCTTACAGATGCGGATTATATTGAGAATGGAATGAGTGATTTATTAGCGGATTTTGGTCCGGCCTAGGATATCAACATTAAAATTTTCAACAAAGTACAACATACCATTACCGGATGGCCAGGTGGAAAACCAAACGCTGAAGACAGTAATCGTCCAGAACGTGCTGAACCAGCTAAAAAACGTGTGTTGATTTTCAGTCCACATCCTGATGATGATATCATCAGTATGGGGGGTACTTTTAAAAGACTTCACGAACAAGGCCATGAGGTGCATGTGGCGTATCAAACGTCAGGGAATATTGCCGTAGCAGATGAAGAGGCCCTGCGCTTTGCAAGTTTTGTGGTGGATTATAACGAGAAATTTGATATTGAAAGTGACGCGACTCAAAAGATCTATAATAAGGTCGTTAAAGCGCTTCAAAATAAAAAATCAAGTGAGATTGATATTCCAGAAGCACGCTATATCAAAGGATTGATTAGAAAAGGAGAGGCGAGAGCGACGAGTCATTTTGTTGGGTTGCCAGATAGCCAAATCCACTTTATGGAATTGCCATTCTATGAAACGGGAACCATTGATAAACATCCTTTAGGAGAAGCAGATATTCAATTAACGGTTGATTTGATTGAAAGCATTAAACCCCATCAAATTTATGCCGCTGGAGATTTAGCCGATCCACACGGAACCCATAAAGTGTGCTTGGACGCGGTATTTGAAGCGGTGAGACGCTTAAAATCAGAATCATTTATGGATGACTGCTGGGTATGGCTTTACAGAGGTGCATGGCAGGAATGGGGTATCGACGAAATTGAAATGGCGGTCCCAATGAGTCCAGACCAAGTATTGGAAAAACGCCATGGAATTTTCAAACACCAATCACAAAAAGACGGAGTTGTGTTTCAAGGTTCTGATGCCAGAGAGTTTTGGCAACGTGCGGAGGACAGAAACAGAGAAACTGCATTACTATATGATCAATTAGGCCTTGCACATTATGCCGCCATGGAGGCTTTTGTGAGATGGCATTTTTAACTTTAAGAAAGGAATTATGATGGAAGTAACCTTGAAAACCTTGTCGCAAATGAGCGGCTATTCCGTGTCAACGGTTTCGAAGGCGTTGCGCGACAAGAAAGATATCAGTATAAAAACCAGAAAGATTATTCAGGATTTGGCACAGAGTCATGACTTTGTACCAAACAATTCTGCCATAGCGCTCCGGTCACAAAGAAGTCATACAATCGCGGTCATTGTACCAAAAATTGACTGTATGATTTATGGTAGTATGCTCAACAGTATTCAGAATGTTGCTTTTGAAAATGGATACCGCGTGGTGGTTCAACAATATCAGAATTACGAAAATGAGGAATATGTCAGCTTAAAAAGTTTAAGGAGTGGTGGCATTGATGGCGTTATCGTTTTAGGATCATCCAACGGTTTGGAGGAGCTGAAAAAAAGCGCCGAAGCCCATATTTTTCCAACGATCGTTAAAAAAATACAAGATCTGAGTTTAGAAGCGAATGATTATAAGAGTTTCGGAAAGAAAATGATCAACGCCTTGTTCTTTAAAATGGAAAACCGATACATCGCAATGGATTAAATAGAGTGTAAACAATAGCCAATTTAAATGGTCAAAATTTTAGGCAACCTAATTTTTGATAATTTATAGAGGCATAAATCGGAATTTATAATGAAGCAAAATAAAGATGTATTAGAACAAAATCATCGGTGGTATTTTGAAAAATCCTTTTCGTGTTCTGAAAAGTATGATCAATTTATCAACTGGTTAGGTGTGGAGTTTTATTTCTTTCAACAAGAGCATGGTTCCGATTTCACTATTTATTTCCCTAACGGACAAGTGCAAGTGAAAAGAGAGGAAGAACTTGATGCTACACTTGTTTCTAAAATAATGGTTGAAAGTAAGTGCCGAAAAGTGGGTGCGAAAATAAAAAAGACCTTATCAGATTTCCTCGATCATATCTAAAACTATAATCGACTCAGTCAAGTTTCAGTATTAAATTAGTAAGTATTAATAGCGCTTAAAACCCCGTAAACCATCTGGATTACGGGGTTTTTTTATGAGGAAGCAAATCCTTAATAAGGAGCGTTATCCGCAATGCCGTACTGCTGATTTGTTGAAAAATGGCGATCCTGTTAATGCCACGTGGGCTGGGTGGCTAGGCCATGGGCAGGATCAGAATGCGACGCTTAGGCCCAGAAATAAAAGCAGGCGCCTTTAAGAACAGAAGCATAAACGTCGGCTCTAACTTCATGGACAATACACGCCGCACCGCGATCATCCAAGCGGAAATGGGCAACGGCTTAACCTTGGTCATGTGTGCCCTCTAAACACGGGATGTGGAGATGGTGGCCCTCTTTTTAATGGCAACAAAATATAAGGACCCAGTTAGTCTACACTCAAGTAGAAGCACTAGGCCTGCAAAAACCTGTAGCAATTGCAAAGCCAGCATGGTCGTTGTTAAGCGATGAAGCCACTCACATGAAAACAACAGTTTTTCCTGAATGGGGTCGAAATATAAAATTAAATAGCTGAGGGTAAATTATGGTCTGGTTCGGGTTTCCTTCGGGTTTCCTTCGGGTTTTCCTCGTAAAACAAGGGCTTTACCGAAGAATCCTCGAAGGAAGGTCGAACAAAGGGCGAACAAAAGGTGAATTAATACAAGTTTACACCTAAATTTTTTTATCAAGTCTCTTGGAAATAACAGCAAAAATTATAACCCATTCTGGGCTGAAAATTATAGGATGTGGATCAAATGGTCAAAAAAAAACCGAACTTCAATTGCAGTTGTGGCCATCGGTCATGTCAACCCTGTAAGAAGGATCAGCATTTTTTATAGCGTTTTAAGAGGCCTAAAAAGCAACTGTCCGTCAACATTATTACTGATTTAGTGAATTGTCGGGCTGATGATTACGGCTAAAACAGTTTTTGTAAGGGGACATTTAGCATGTATTATGTTCCCAATTGTTTACGCAGTTTCGTTAAGCAACAGGGTTGAACCATCTAAAAACGGTTCTGCCAGATGCGTCTTGGCGCTGGTTAATGGTGCATTGCTGCCTATTGATGGGATCAAAAATAGGCTGTTGTTGATTATGGAAGTTCCTGAGAACTTCTGTAATAACACCAACGCTCTTGTGGCGGAGTAAAACCCTAATGTTCATGACTGGGAAACCTTGGTGGTTAAGTGCCAACAAGTTGGGCCCGCATCAAATCCTAATGAAAAATGGCGATTGATGAAACATATCTTTAACTTGCAAGTATAATATTGCCTTATGGAACTAAAAATCAATCCAAAATATCCGTCGGTAACCGATTTAAGAAAGAGAGCGATGGTAAAAATGCCAAAGTTTGCTTTTGAGTATTTAGATGGCGGCTGTAATGAAGATATTAACTTAGATAAAAACCGGACAGATATTCAACAAATTGAACTGATGCCACAATACTTATCCAAGTTTGATAAGTCAGATACCCGAACGGAATTGTTTGGTCATACTTATGCGGCCCCTTTTGGGATCGCGCCCGTGGGACTTCAGGGGTTGATGTGGCCCAATGCGGCAGAGATTTTGGCAAAAGCTGCTTTTGATCACAATATTCCTTTTATTTTGAGTACGGTTTCAACGGCCAGTATTGAGCGAATTGCTCAAATAACCGAAGGAAAATCATGGTTCCAGTTATACCATCCATCTGATGAAAAAATCAAAAGAGATTTGTTGGATCGTGCAGCAGCTGCGGGAACTGAGGTATTAGTGATTCTGGCCGATGTGCCAACATTTGGTTTTCGGCCGCGTGATCTTCGCAACGGGTTGGGCATGCCGCCCAAGATGAATTTAAGGAAAATACTTGAGATAATTGCAAAACCCGATTGGGCAATGCAGACCTTAATGCATGGGAAACCCGTTTTTAAGACGATGGAGCCTTACATGCCTAAAGACCTCAATTTACAAAAGTTGGGAGCTTTGATGGATGTTACTTTTTCTGGAAGATTAAATACCGATCGCATCGCCTCGATAAGAGACCAATGGAAGGGCAAATTGGTCATTAAGGGCGTGGTCAGTGAACAGGATGCACAAAAAGCGATTGACCTTGGCATTGACGGCATCATTGCTTCCAATCATGGCGGACGTCAGTTGGATGCAGGCCAATCTTCAATTGTACCGATGACCCATTTGGCGGAAAAGTTCAAGGGCCAAATCAAAATCATGGTGGACTCAGGTTTACGTGGCGGTCCAGATATTGCTAGGGCCATGGCAAGTGGCGCTGAGTTTACCTTTATGGGACGTAGTTTTATGTATGGGGTGGGTGCCTTAGGAAAAGAAGGTGGTCATCATACAATATCGCTAATGAAAACGGAATTTCAGCAAGTTATGGATCAGATTTGTTGTGAGAAAGTGGAAGATTTACAAAAGTTTCTTGTGAGGAAATAGAGGGGAAGAATTGGAGTGTTGAGCGCAGAATATAGTTTATAGACAGATCAAATAGTTCCGATATCGAAACAGAATCCAAAATAAATCAGTAGTATAAGCAATCTTTTATAAATTTAACAAATGATGGATGATATCAGTCGATGGAAGGTAAAGGCGGAAAAATAACATCTGATTTTGACTCTGAATTAGTTAAAAATGGACAACACTAATCAGGGAGGTTCAGTTTTGATTATATTTATACAATCTTTTTTTAAAACATACCGATGAAAAGTAAAGTCATTAATTTATTTGGCGATAAGACTGTTGCCCAAAACGAAGACCTAAAATATTCTGAATTATTAGAACAATTTTTGGAGCCCTTCGCGGGGGATTTTGATGATGTCGAATTTTATGAAGATGTTATTGAGTTTGTCAGTAATGCTTGGAATTTCGGGAATATGGAACTCATATTGCCAGAGGGTGAAAATGATGCCATCATTAATGCAATAAAAGATGAGGACGTCGATGTCGATTTATTGAAAAGAATGATTGCTTTTAAAATTGAGAAATTTAAAACCTTCCCCAATTTTATTGTCGATTATGAAGTAGGAGAAAGAGATGGAGACCCATTGTTAACAGTAGTTACCCAAGAACCAGATGCTTATTTGAATGCTATGGCCGAAGAAATGGAGGAGGATCTTAGCGATGATGATTTTGAAGAAAATTATATCAATCGTAATATCATTATTTTAAAACCCTTGCAACCGTTTTCAGATTGGCTGTCAAACTTGTATCCTGGAGAAACGCATGACGTGAATGAAATAAGTACTTATTTAGTAAGTGTAGAAATTGATGATGTTGAAGCCTGGCTTAAAAAGAAATTTGATAAATTATTTATCCGCGAATTAGAGGGTTGGCATACCAATAATAAAGAATGGCCTCAAAAACGTACGTATAAAATGTTTAAACAATGGTTTCAAGTGGATCTCTCTACAATGGTTTATGATTTGGAAGAAGAGCCCGTTTTTAAATTTAGTTAGAAAAGCCCAGTAGTTTACCAGTTACTGTTTTCCATAGGGGTATGTCACATTTTTACTGATATTTCATCTGAGGGTCATGCGCAATCGTATAACTTCTGAAGGCGCTCCGTCATTATCTGTGACAAGAACCAAATCCGTTTGCGTGTCGGAAAGGATTTGGTCAACAATTACAGATTCCACTTTTAAAGGAAATCCAGGATTCGGAATTTGTTGAATCAAAAAGTCATCGGCAATCTCGCCGTTATTTATTTTGATGACGCCGATAAAACTGCCAAGAATTTCGCCGTCGTCATAAGCATTGGGTGCATCCTCTACCGCCGCTGTAAAAATCAAATAGGGTTGCTTATCTAATAGTGTAGCCCCTGAAAAGCCGGCCTCCAAACCATTGATTTTAGGCAGTGAATAGCGATGTGTTTTAGGTATTGGAAAGTCACGCCCTGTTTTACAATAGGCCATAAATTCTGGATATGAAAAACTAAAAATGATGTTTCGTCCTCGGTTAAAAATATAAAGTAAATGTCCGTCAAAGGCCAGCCCTTCAATATCGAGTTCGTAGCCTTGCATGATCTCCAAACTCCTTATATGCTCATAAAATAGGGCGATGTCATACTTCTGACAAGTTATCTCTTTTCCGATGTCCACCAAAATACAAACATCACGCTCGGGCGATTTAGAGCCAGATCCCAAAACAAGAATCTCGGTCGCGCTGACCATTTCCATGGCTTCAAAATCGGGTTTGTCTGTTTTTGGAATGGTATTTCCCTGTAATTTTTCGGAAGAATGGATCTGGGTTTTTGAAAGCAGTTTAAAGTTTTTGTCGAGACGAAATAAATAAGGAGAATCATCGCCAATAGCATAAAAATCCTCTTTATACTTAGTTATTCCCGAGGCGCTTGGCACATGTTCCAAGATTTGCCAGCTCAATATTTCGATGTTTAATATTGTTTTTTGCAAAGCGTTTTTCTTTAAAGGTGGAATTATTTCTAAAATTAAAAATGCGACTAACTGAATTGTGTGTGATTCTTCAAATAATTTTCCGGCAACTCAACTTTGAATGCCGCGATTGTAAGTGATTTACGCCATCTCATTGATAAAATCTTCCTCAGTTAAAATTAGGAATCTTCATAATGTAGAATCATCAATTAAACAGTTAATTGTTTAAATAATTTTAGCTTAAAGTAGTTATATTTCGAAACACTTGTTAATTTTAGCAGCTAATATTTAAACGGAAGAATGCCGTCTTAGTTGGTTAGGTATTATTTTAGCCGGGTAGATATTTGACCTAAACATTAGTGCCAAGTTAGATATAAGGATTCTTTTCACACATAAAATCAAAATAGAATGAAACATTTTAAAAGCCAATTCCTGTGGGTTTTATTGGCAATCTTTGCGATGTCCTGTAAGGATAATGCTAAAAAGGACCTCGTAAAAATCGAAAATCCGGTAAAGAAGGAGCGGGCAATTGAATCGGTTATTTTAGAAAATGACGCTTCTTTTTATCATGTGGATTTTAAAACCTATCCGCAGATGGACAAAAGTCTGCCCATTGGTGTTTTTGATTCAGGTACGGGCGGCTTGACGGTTTTGGACGCGCTGGTCAATTTTGATGGACATAATAACCATAACAACGAAAAAGGTGGTGATGCCATTCCTGATTTTATTTCAGAAAAATTCATCTATTTGGCCGATCAAGCCAATATGCCTTATGGGAATTATTCCAGTGAAAATAAGACGGATTTGCTCGTCGAACATATTCTAAAGGACATGCAGTTTCTACTTTCGGATAAATATTATCGCGAGGCCAGTGATACCCAATTTCAGAAAGATAAACAACCCGTGAAATCGATTGTAATTGCTTGTAATACAGCCACGGCTTATGGAAGTGAGTTTATAAAGGAGTTTATCGATAAAACGGGGATTGAACTAAAAGTGATCGGTGTTATTGATGCTGGCGCACGTGGGACGCTTTCTACTTTTAAAAAGAATGAAAATGGCGCCATTGGGGTCATGGCAACGGTGGGAACCATTTCGTCTAAAGGCTATGAAAACACCCTTTTACGCGTGAAGGATGAATTGGGCTATACCGGAAATATCCAGATTTTTAATCAAGGTGGCCATGGCATTGCAGAAGCCGTGGACGAGGAGCCGGATTTTGTAAATAAAAATTTTAAAGAACCGCGTGAGGATTATAGAGGGCCTTCTTTGAATGATCCAAATTTTGCGATTGACAAGACCTTAATGGATATCTATAATTTTGATTTTGATCATGGCAAAATGTTATGTGATACTAAGGATGTCGATGATTGTCAGATTCTCCAAATCAATGATTCTGGTAATTATGTGCGCTATCATGTGGTCAGTTTGTTGGAGCAAATCCGAAAAGCCAAAAACCCTCAGCCTTTAAAAGCCATTGTTTTAGGATGTACGCACTATCCATATTTGACCAAAGAAATTAAGGAGGTTTTGGATGAACTTTATAATTACAAGAAGGATGGGACGTATATTTATCGCGATCATATGGTTGAAAAAGTTGCGATTGTGGATCCTGCCGTGAATGTCGCTGAAGAACTCTACGTGTATATGAAGGAGAAAAATCTTTTTAATCCTGAAGGAAACATTAGGGATAGCGAGTTCTTTATCAGTGTGCCTAATTCGACCAACGCAAATGTAAAGCTTGATGATAACGGCCGATTTCCATACAGTTATAAATATGGAAGAACCGAAGGGAACATTCAGGAATATGTGAAAATGGTGCCTTTCAGTAAAAATAATATTTCCGAAGAAACCCTCGATCGTTTTAAAAATTCAATTCCTCAAACTTATAAGCTTATAGAAGAATTTACCCGTTCCAATCCAAAAACTAAATATTTGGACGAATCCGTTAGAATTAAATAGAAAACCAAAAAACGTTTTCTATTTTAAGTAATCGTAATCCCTTAGAACAGAGATGCTTTTTTAAATTGTCAAATATTATCCCCTAATGGGGATGTAGTCTAAAAATCAAACCAAGAATAATATGAAGTATAGTATTAAATTATTGAGTCTAACATTTTTTTCCATCCTCTTTTTAGCTTGTGGAGAAAGCAAAGTCGTCGTGGCGGAAGCTTTTAAAGGCGGCAAAACTGCAATATCAAATAATGGAATGGTGGTTTCTGCTCATCCAGAAGCCAGTAAAGTGGGTATGGAAATTCTGAAGCAAGGTGGGAATGCCGTTGATGCCATGGTCGGTGTGCATTTTGCCCTAGCTGTTGTTTATCCTTCGGCGGGTAATCTTGGCGGTGGTGGATTTATGATGTATCGGAAAAATGATGGCGAAGTTTTTTCGTTAGATTTTAGAGAAAAAGCGCCTGGCAATGCTTTTGAAGACATGTATCTGGATGCTGACGGCAATGTGATCGAAGGAGAAAGCTTGTATGGACAGAAAGCTTCTGGCGTTCCTGGTTCTGTGGATGGGATGTTGTTGGCACACGAAAAATTCGGTTCCTTGCCCTTAGCTACCCTGATTGAACCTGCGATTAAATTGGCCGAAAACGGATTCCATATTTCTGAGCAGCAAGCCAAAAACTATAATTACCATAAAGACGATTTTACAAATATCAACCGTAATCCAGAAACGGTTGCCCTAATCAAATCCGAACCATGGAAAGCTGGAGATATCCTAGTGCAAAAGGATTTGGCCGAAACTTTAAAGCGTATCAAGATAGATGGCAGAAAAGGTTTTTACGAAGGTAAAACAGCTGAGCTTTTGGTTGCCGAGATGCAAGCAGGAAATGGGATCATTACTTTGGAAGATCTTAAAAACTATAAATCCGCATGGCGCACACCTATCACGGAAAATTATAGAGATTATACGATCCATAGTATGGCACCGTCAAGTAGCGGCGGGATCGCGTTGGTTCAGCTTTTAAAAATGGCGGAACACTTCCCATTGTCCCACTTAGGATCAAAAACCGCAAAAACCATTCACGCCATGACCGAAATGGAAAGACGGGTGTATGCCGATAGAGCAGAGCATTTAGGAGATTCCGATTTTTGGGAGGTTCCGGTGAAGGAATTATTAGATGATGCTTATATCGCCTCAAGAGTCGCTCAAATAGATATGTCAAAAGCGATCGATAGTGAAGAAGTGCGACCAATGGCATTGGACAATATTATTGAGAAAGAAGAAACCACTCATTATTCTATTGTCGATAAAGATGGCAATGCTATTTCTTTAACCACCACAATCAATGATGGCTACGGCTCTAAAGTTTTTGTGGAAGGCGCTGGTTTTTTATTGAATAATGAAATGGACGATTTCAGCATGAAACCAGGAGTGCCAAATATGTATGGATTATTAGGGGGTGCGGCCAATTCCATTCAACCAAACAAACGCATGCTCAGTGCGATGACGCCAACCATTATCGAGAAAAACGGAAAATTGTTTATGGTGGTCGGAACCCCTGGAGGATCCACGATTATCACTTCGGTTTTTCAATCTATCGTGAACGTTATTGATCATGGTATGACCATGAGTGAAGCCGTATCCTCAAAAAGATTCCACCACCAATGGAAACCAGATTGGATTTCCACTGAAAAAGGCGCATTGGATCCTGAGGTAATCAAGGAATTAGAGGCTATGGGCCATGTGGTCAAAGAGCGTGGCAATATTGGAAGAGTGGAAGCGATACTGGTAAGACCTGATGGCTCACTTGAAGGCGCCGCCGATCCAAGAGGGGATGATTGGGCGATGGGGGTGGATTAGGTGAGTTTCATAACTCAATGTAACAAAGAAATAACTGTGTGGTTTCAAGCAACCACAATCATCAAAAAAACCAGACGCTCGTCTGGTTTTTTGCTTTATAAATCAGTTCGTAATAACAACTATTGCTAATCTTACTGGTGAAATGCAGCTGTTTATTTATCAATCTAATTTCAACAATTCGATATTTCTAAATTCTGTGGGATGGCTTTCGCTTTGTAGAGAGATGTAGCCTCCTTTTATGGCTTCACCAATTCGTTCTTTATACATTGGATTATAGTCATCCATATCTGCGCCACCATATTGTGGTTTTGAATAGCGCAATACTTCTTTATCATTGATTTTATGGATGATTAAAGAATCGTTATAGACTTCAACTTCCAAACTGACCCACTGATCGCCATAATAGGTTTCCGAATTTGATTCTGTACAATGGTTAGTAATTAGCTCTCCATCCATGACCACGTTGGCGCCTGGGGTACATAGATTTGCAGTAGATCGGTCAACACCTTGAGTAAGTCCTCCTAACATTTGAACCTCAATACTCAATGGAAAGCTTTGGTATTTACCCATGTTTTTAGGATCCTCCCCATGAATCATAACACCACTATTTCGAGTGGCCCATCCCGCACCATCTGCAATTTGATCGCCGGTAAAACGGTATTGCATTTTTAATTTATAATTGGAATAAGGCGTTTTATAGAAGAGATGACCAAACCGGTCATTGAATTTTCCATCATAACCATCATAGGACACTTTTAGGACTCCATCTTCCACTCGAAAGGTATTTTCAAAGTTGTGGCCTAAAGCATAGCCTTTAATTTTAGGCGTCCATCCGTCCAAATCTTTGCCATTAAATAAAGAGATCCAGTTTTCCGTAGCTTGTTCTTCAACAGTAGTGCCCATATTATCACCTTCCGGCTTTGCTTTGCAGCTTACGATTAATAAAAGAATTAATGCGATTAAAATTGGGTTGGACGGGTTGTACATATTCATTAAGTTTTAAATGTTTTTACTGAATTCCGATGTTTAATCGTTTTAATACCTGATGTATATCTGTATTATTGGATGTGGGGTATACGAGAATTTAATATTTTCCGTTCTCCGTCATTCGTCCTCCGTCTTTTATCCTTAAGTCATTTCCAGCCCTTCAATAATTTTAAAAAAAAAACATCGAATTAATAATAATAGATGATAGGCTTGGTTCTAAAGCGACCAAGCCTTCCCACCGGTGGCTTTTACCACAGAAATACATCCTTTTTGCTGCCCTGGAATTGGATCATAGGCTAACACGTTTTTGCCAATCTCCTTGCTCGATTTATAGGCCCAAATCGTCTGGTCGCGTATTTTCATAAGGGTTATAAAAACTAGGTTCTCCTGTTCCGCATAGACTAACCGCTCCTCTTTTGTAAGTCTGAGATATTTCGATAATATTGCATCGAATTTCTCAGTTTCCAATGTGAATGGTTTCTCATTTGGAGGATTCAATTCTTCTGGAATCCCCAATTCTTCAATCACGGCATCTAAACCGGTGGTATAGCGTTCTTTTTGTTCGTCGGTGGCTGTTTTATAAGTGTAGAGATCAATAAATTGTGGTACGTTAACATCTAGCGCGCCCGGAACACCTTTCGTTTTTGGTAAAATTAAGTCTACTAAATTCTCTAAGACATACGCTTGTTTGTCTGAAAAAAATAGGGGCGTCCACTTGTCTTCTGTCGCCGTGCAACTTTGAAGCATACTCAATATGGTAGGTGTTGCAATAACATATCCTAAGGATAATCCCAAGTTTTTTAATGCGTCTCTTCTGTTCATAATTATGCTTTATTTGATTTGAATTGGGCAATGGCATGCTGTGCAGCTCTGGCGGTTAATGCCATATAGGTCAATGACGGATTTTGGCAACCCGCTGAGGTCATACAAGCGCCATCGGTTACATAGACATTCGGTACCCCATGTACTTGATTATTGGCATTAAGCACCGATGTTTTTGGATCTCTACCCATACGAGCGGTTCCCATTTCATGAATACCGATTCCTGGTGCATATTGCACATCGAAAGTCGTGATGTCTTTAAAACCTGCCTTTTCCAGCATTTCAGCGGCCTGCTGCTTGATGTCCTCACGCATGATCAATTCATTTTCTTTCCATTCCGCATCAAAGGTTACTGTCGGCAAGCCCCAATCATCTAGCTTGTCATAATCCAAAGACATTTTATTGTCATGATAAGGCAAACATTCCCCAAAACCCATTATGCCCATGCTCCATGGGCCTGGTTTTAAAATGGCCTCCTTAAATTTTTCTCCGTAGCCAATTTCCGCAACGTGCTCGGAGATGCCGTATCGGCCGCCGCCGCCTTGATACCCATAGCCTCTTAAAAAGTCTTTGCGTTCAGTGGCTTTATCACCTAAATTTCTGAATCGTGGAATGTAAACCCCGTTTGGTCGTCGTCCTTTATAATATTGATCCTCAAATCCCTCTACTACAGCGTTGGCACCTGCTCCTAAATGATGGTCCATAATATTATGCCCTAACTCACCAGAATCATTGCCCAATCCA
>JBARDR010000129.1:0-4997 GCA_049795335.1 Gelidibacter sp.
ATTTCATTCTGATTCAATTGCGCATCCGATAAACTCTCATAATAATGAACACCTAAATTCTGTCCTGTGGGAAATTGTTCCATAAATTGTGCTTCTCGCAAGGTCAAATCAAACTCATGAAAACCATCGTTTACCTCATCAATGTCACAAGATTCTAACCTCTGAAGATAATCTGTCGCAAATGATGTTGTCGACACCTGAAGATTAATGGTAGAAACGGAATGACAACCATTGGTATTTTCAATTCGTGCATAAATTGTTGAAGCCGTCGCATTGTTAAATGGCAACGGATTTAGGGGCTCTTCACCCGCATCAGCATCGTAGAATGTAAGATAATAAGTGATCGTTTGTCCTGAAGCGTTTGTAGGATTTAAAAGTCCATCAATCTCATTCAAATTAAAATCTGTAAACCCATCAACAACGCCGTCGACATCACAGTTTTTATAATTAATTACCGGTAAAGTGACTGGTAAATGATTAATTGTGGCCACAACTGGAATTCGCACACCGTTTGTACAGTCATTATAGGAAGATAACGCATAGAAAGTAGTGGTATTTGATAACGAAGGTGTTTTAAATACATTACCTGAAGCTAGGAGGGTTCCTGCTGTAGGCGCATCATACCATAACACAAGGGCATCGGAGGCTGGCGTTGCTTTTAAGGTCACACTACCCGATCCGCAACGTGATGCGCCTTCAGTACTTTCTAAGGTTTTAACAGTAATTTTAGTAAACGCTGAAGCGTCAATCTCAGGGTCACCTGGCGTGCCATATTCCACAATATATCCTTTAGGCTGATAATCGCCACTTACACTGCCTGTGTTGCTCAAATCATTCCAAGATCCCTTTCTGCCAACGCCTGGTGCTGTTATGTGGGCATAATTTTCATCTCCCAAATTATTAGGCTCGCCCGTATTCCAATTGGCATATTGACCTGCAGGCGCAGAACCATTAGCGCCACCATTCCAAAAAACAGTCCCCGTTTCTGGACCGGTAGCCCATTTCCAAACGCCTTCCACTTCTTCATCAGTCCCTCCAATCCATCCTGCCCCTGAAGCTTGCTCTCCGGCCAATTGTGATTCTTCAGGAGAACAAATTGTGGCCAAATAACCCGGCCGTCCGTAATAAGTACGTTGGGAGGCCGCTTGTTTTGCTGCTTTCCATGTGATTCCAACTGACTCAATAAATTCATAATAATTTCCCGTAGAAGGCAAATAGTTCGCATTTCCAATAGTAAAAGAAAAGGATCTGCCAACAGAAACTGTCTCTGAATTACTCACGAAGACCACCTCCAAAACGGCCTTTATCAAATCTGAATAAGGAACTGGTGCGCCACCAACTCCAAAAAGCCTCAATTTACCTTCCGTAGAATTCCATGATGACTTGATATTGGAATGTGCTCCTGTTAAATCTAACCTATCCTGATTAATGACATAACCCGTGGAAATTTGGATAAACAATTCTGAAATGGCAGTTTCAAAGGGATGGGAAATATTGAATACCGTTGCAACAGGAATTTGGGTCAACGGGCAATAGACTTGATCTCCAGAGGCCTGAATAATGGGCGGTACAGTTTGAGACCAACTCAATTGCCAACCAAACAAAATAAAAACAAACAGAAATACGGTATACTTTTTAAACAATATAAAGAATAATTAAACTCATAACAAGCTTAAAAATAACAAATAAAATGGAGGAAACTAAGAAATCTAAATTTTAAGTGACGCTCTAAATCCTCTTGCAGCATAGTAAGATTGTGCCCCATTGTGATATATAAACACATGGCCATATCTAAAATCTCCAAAAAGAGCCCCTCCTAGTTTTCTAATCTCTAATGGTGTTTTTAACCAGCTCGATGTTTTTGAATCAAATGTGCCCAGTTTATGTAAGGCGCGATAATCGTCTTCGGTTAAAAGATCGACTCCCATTTCATTCGCCATATCGATAGCGGTATGTTTTGGGGGATGATCTTTTCTGGACTCTAAGCCTTCGCGGTCATAACACACACTTCTCCGACCTTTCGGGCTCTCCTCTGAGCAGTCATAAAAAATAATTTCTCCCGTTTTACTATCCTGATCAACAACATCAGGTTCGCCACCAGTGCGTTCCATTTCATTGAGCGACCATAATTTTGCAGGAAATTGTTTCAAACGAGCTTCTACAACAGACCATTTCAAATCCTGATGTCGATGCTGATGGGTGTCAAAACGCGTCTTTATAATTCGGATAAGGGTTTCGGATTGTTCTTGAGTTAAGGTATACTGACTTGCCATCATCTGATTTGAATTTTGAAAGATTAGTTTTTCTTACGAAATTAAAATTATTTCATTGGATTTTAAACGCTCAGTAAGCTGTTATTATGCAGTTCCTTAGAATAAAAAAGACCACTACACTGTTGGCGTTCTCGGATCTCGTCTAAAAATATGAATAAGATCAAAAATAAGCACACAAAACACCACCCAAATAAAACCGGCAATATAGCCGCCTGCAATATCCGAAGGAAAGTGAACGCCCAGATAAATTCGGCTAAGACCAATGCTAAAAATAAGAAGTCCTAAAAGTAGAATGACGCCAATCTTCAAAAATTTGTTGATCTTAAATCTATAAAACAGATATATCAAAAAGCCATAAAATGCCATGGCGCTCATCGCATGTCCGCTCGGGTAACTTAATGTTTCTACCGAAACCATATGCTCTAGCCCCGGTCTTGCCCGCTTCACAAAACGCTTGAGCATCAAATTTGATACCGCGGAAAGAATCAAAACAAGAACAATTTGAATGATATATTTCCAATTCTTAAATACGAAGATGGACATTAAAGTAAAAGCGATTAGAACCGCGGCATAGCCATAAATATCGCCCACATGAGTGACAAAAATAAAATATTTGGTAAGGACTGGGTTGCGATGTGAAATAACATAGGCTGTGATTTGTTGGTCATAATCGGCCAGCAAATCTGTTTTTAAACTTTCTGTAAGCTCTACAAATAAATTGATGCCGCCAACAACGATAATGAGCGCAATAATAACGGTAATGACATAAGGAAGTGTCACATCATATTGATGTAGTTTTTCTCTTAAAAAGGCTCTTAATTTATCGATTAAGAGTTTGATGGTTTTTCTCATAAAGTATTGTTGCTCAATTATCTTCTAGAATTTAGTGAAAAATAAAAAAACTGAGCCACAAATCGAAGATAAAAGAAATAAATCAACACTAACTCTATTTCCTTAAATCAATCTCCTTTAAATTTTCTATCCTATTTCTAACTAAGAAATCGTCAATAGTTTCAAAATGTTCAATGACCCTTTGGTCTTTAAATTCGAATACTTTTTCAGAGAGGCCCTGCAGAAAGTCACGATCGTGCGACACCAAAATCAAAGTACCGTCAAAATCTAAAAGCGCTTCTTTTAAAACATCTTTTGACTTCAAATCCAGGTGATTGGTTGGCTCATCCAGAATTAATAAATTAACAGGTTCCAATAGTAATTTTACCATGGCCAATCGTGTTTTTTCTCCACCCGAAAGTACACTGACTTTTTTATCAATATCATCGCCCTTAAACATAAAACGCCCAAGGATATTTTTGACTTGAGTTCTGACATCGCCTTCGGCAACCTCATCAACGGTTTGAAAAATAGTCAAACTTTCATCGAGCAATGAGGCTTGGTTTTGGGCAAAATATCCAACTTTGACATTATGTCCCAAATGGCAACTGCCTTCTACCTCAATCTCGCCCATAATGGCTTTGATCATGGTCGATTTCCCTTCGCCATTTCGCCCTACAAAAGACACCTTCTCCCCTCTCGAAATGGACATATTCGCATTTTTGAACACCACATGATCGTCATAAGATTTTGATAAATCCTTTACGGTTATGGGATAATCCCCTGAACGTTGCGATGGTGGAAAACGTAATTTTAAAGCTGAAGTGTCAATGTCATCAACTTCGATGATTTCCAATTTCTCAAGCATCTTCTCTCGCGAATTGACTTGGTTGGTTTTAGAATAGGTGCCTTTAAAGCGCTCAATAAAGGCCATATTATCAGCTATAAATCGCTGTTGCTCTTGGTAAGCCTTGATTTGGTGCGAACGGCGATCTTCTCGCAATTGCAAATAATGGGAATAGTTGGCTTTATAGTCGTAAATCCGCCCCATCGTCACTTCAATGGTTCGATTAGTAATATTGTCGATAAATGCCTTATCGTGGGAAATAACCATCACGGCATTCGCTTTGTTGAGCAAGAAATCTTCCAGCCAAATGACCGATTCAATATCAATATGGTTGGTTGGCTCATCCAGAAGAATCAGATCTGGTTTTTGCAATAATATTTTTGCCAATTCGATCCGCATACGGAATCCACCACTGAACTCGCTGGTCAATCTTGTAAAATCCTCACGTTTAAAGCCCAATCCACCTAATGCTTTTTCAACCTCAGCATCGTAATTAACATCTTCTAGAGCATAATATTTTTCGCCAAGATCAGATACTTTCTGAATGATTTGCATGTATTCATCAGAATCGTAATCCGTTCTGGTTTCCAAAGCTTTATTCAACGCGTCCATTTCATTGCGCATGGCGTACACATGGGCGAAAGCCTTAGACGCTTCCTCAAAAACAGTGCAGTTATCTTCAGTTAATAAATGTTGTGGCAAATAGGCAATTACGGCATCCTTGGGAAAACGCACGTGACCTTTAGTTGGCTTTTGCTCGCCCGCAATAATTTTCATCATTGTCGATTTTCCCGCACCATTTTTACCCATTAGGGCAATTTTATCATTTTCATTTATGGTAAATGATACCTCGCTAAACAAGGCCGTTCCACCAAACTCTACAGCTAAATTATCGACTGAAATCATAGGTTTACTTTTAAAGTTGCAAAACTATAATATATTTTGATATGGGTTCAATTTAAAATTTCAAATATAATTCCCAAATCCAAATTCAGTCAGCAGTATGCAGCTGCTAGTTCGGCGGTACCAAAAAGGAACCTTCGGGC
>JBARDR010000130.1:0-1900 GCA_049795335.1 Gelidibacter sp.
GCTTCAATAACGTCATTTTCCTGAATATCGTTATAATTCTTAATTTGCATACCACAGTCATAGCCTTTAGAAACTTCCCTGGCATCATCTTTAAATCGTTTCAACGACGCTAATTCACCTGTATAAATTACCACACCTTCTCTAACCAATCGGATGCTTGAGTTTCTGAATATTTTACCAGAAGTTACCATACAACCTGCAATCGTTCCAATTTTAGAAACTTTAAAGATTTCTCTAATTTCAGCAGTACCCGTAATTTCCTCCTTAAGTTCAGGAGACAACATGCCTTCCATCGCATCCTTAAGATCGTTGATGGCGTCATAGATGATCGAGTACATTCTGATATCGATTTCTTCCTTATCAGCAATTTGACGCGCGTTACCCATCGGTCTCACATTAAATCCGATAATAATCGCATCAGACGCCGTAGCCAACAAGACATCACTTTCAGTAATGGCACCAACACCTTTATGTATGATGTTTACTTGAATTTCTTCAGTAGAAAGTTTTTGGAACGAATCCGTCAAAGCTTCCACTGATCCATCCACGTCACCTTTAAGGATGATGTTCAACTCTTGGAAATCTCCAAGGGCGATACGACGACCAATTTCATCAAGTGTAATATGACGTTGTGTTCTAACCGATTGCTCACGCTGTAATTGTGTACGTTTAGCAGCAATTTGTCTGGCCTCACGCTCATCAGCAAAAACAGTAAACTTGTCTCCAGCCTGTGGCGCGCCATCCAATCCTAAAATAGATACTGGCGTTGATGGACCTGCCGACTTAACTTCTTTTCCTCGTTCATCATGCATGGCTCTTACCTTACCGCTATTTTTTCCAGCAAGTACATAATCACCTACTTTCAAGGTTCCGGCTTGCACCAAAATGGTGGATACATAACCTCTACCTTTATCCAAGAACGCTTCCACTACAGTTCCTTCAGCACGCTTGTTAGGGTTTGCTTGAAGTTCCAGCAACTCTGCTTCTAGACTTACTTTTTCTAATAATTCCTTAACACCTTGACCGGTTTTGGCTGAGATATCTTGAGATTGAACTTTTCCACCCCAATCTTCAACCAATAAGTTCATTTGCGCTAAAGCTTCTTTTACTTTTTCAGGATTAGCACTTGGTTTATCTATTTTATTGATCGCAAAAATAATAGGTACTCCTGCCGCTTGAGCATGGGCAATAGCCTCTTTGGTTTGCGGCATGATCGAGTCATCTGCAGCAATAACAATAATTACTAAATCCGTGATTTGGGCACCACGAGCACGCATCGCCGTAAAGGCCTCGTGACCAGGTGTATCTAGAAAAGCCATTCTTTGGCCAGTCTCCAATTGAACACCGTAGGCACCAATATGTTGTGTAATACCTCCAGATTCTCCAGCAATCACATTCTCTTGACGGATATAGTCCAATAGAGATGTTTTACCGTGGTCAACGTGACCCATCACCGTAACGATTGGCGCACGTGGTTTTAAATCTTCCGGTTTATCTTCAACAACTTCAATACTGTCTTCAAGATCCGCACTTACGAATTCAACTTCATAACCAAACTCATCTGCTACGACCGATAAAGTCTCAGCATCCAAACGTTGGTTCATCGTTACCATCATTCCTAGGGACATACAGGCTGAGATGATTTGCGTTACAGGAACGTCCATCATCGTCGCTACTTCGCTTGCCGTAACAAACTCAGTAACTTTCAACACTTTGCTTTCCGCTTCTTGCTGCTCAATATCCTTTTCGGTCTGTTGGCGGTGTTGATCTCTCTTGTCTCTTCTATATTTAGCTCCTTTTCCTCTATTAGACTTTCCTTGAAGTTTTTCTAAAGTTTCACGAACTTGTTTTTGGACGTCTGCTTCTGTTGGCTCTTCTTTTACAGTGCTCGCTCTAACAC
>JBARDR010000131.1:0-2519 GCA_049795335.1 Gelidibacter sp.
CTCTTGGCGGGTCTCGACGATCCTTTTTATGCCGTCGATTCCAGAGACTGGCAATTGGTGCAACCCCGCTTGAAAGTTTTTAAAGAGCAAGGCGCCTTCATTTTAAGCTTAGAAAAAGTACGCAACCATGTGGATTATGAACGCGCCATTATGGCCGTTCGCTTTTCAAAGGAGTTCGTCGGCACCCAATTCCACCCTGAAGCTGACCCGGTCGGAATGAGAGCACATTTTTTGGCCGATGCCAATAAGCATAAGGTCATTGCCAACTTTGGAGAGGAAACATATGATGACATGATGGATAAATTGGACGACCCAGACAAAATCATCAGAACTCATAAAATCATTCTTCCCAATTTTATTCGCAGCGCCATGAAACAATTGTCATCTGAACTCATCTCATAACAGCCTATGATTGCCTCCTTACGCAACGCCTTTAACGCGCAATTTACTGAAGAAAAGTATCAGGATATGTTGGCCGACATCAACCAACAATTTAATTTCACCCCCAATTTCAAAATATCTGAAACTCCGGTATTTATCCCGAAAGCATTGAAACAAAAATTGGTTGAAGCTTGTGAAGATATCATGAAAGTGATTGATCAACCCAATTTCAAGGAACTGACCGAAGGCGCGTTTTTCAAAGATAACATGAAAGTGCCCAATGAGGACGAACATTCTAAATTCATACAACTGGATTTTGGAATCTGTTTGGATGAACAGGCCGAATTAGCTCCCAAATTAATCGAGCTGCAAGGCTTTCCGTCGTTATACTTATTTCAGGAACTTATGGGCCGCATGTATCGCAAACATTATGAAGGCATTCCAGAAGATTTTTCACAGCATCTCAACGGATTGACGTCTCAGGAATATATAGAACTCCTGCGCGCCGAAATTGTAGTCGACACCAATCCGAAACAGGTTATTCTTTTAGAAATTGAGCCCGAAAAACAGGCTACTGCCATTGATTTTTTTGCTACAGAAAGTCTATTGGGTATTAAGGTATTATGTATTTCTAAATTGATCAAAAGAGGAAAACAGTTGTTTTACTCAGACGAAAACGGAGCGGAGATTCAAGTCTTAAAAATTTACAACCGCATTATTTTTGATGAATTGGACCAACGCGCCGACTTAAAACGGGAATACGATTTTAAGGATGAAGTGGATATCGAATGGATCGGACATCCTAATTGGTTTTTCAGAATCAGTAAGTTTACGATGCCGTTATTAAAGGGCGATTATGTGCCAAATTCATATTATTTAGACCAGCTTGAAACTATTCCAACCGATTTAGAGAATTATGTGCTAAAACCTTTGTATTCTTTTGCTGGTGCGGGCGTAGAAATTCATGTAGACCAAGCGATGATTGATGCTGTTGAAGACAAATCCAATTACTTGTTACAGGAAAAAGTGGTCTATGCTCCCATTATTCAAACCATGGATGTACCTGCAAAATGTGAAATCCGAATGATGCTGCTTCATAACGGTAAAACCAACAAAACTCAAATTGTCAGCAATTTAATGCGATTAAGTAAAGGCGAAATGGTGGGCGTCAAATACAACAAGGACAAATCTTGGGTAGGTGGCAGCACTGGCTTTTTTGAACCTTGATTTATGGAATGCTAATCGTTTTATAGAACGCAGACCTGCCCGTCCGTTCAGGCGGGTGACGCGGATTGTTTATGATTTGCCCTGCTTTTTAATAGAACACTAATCATCGAAAATAGTTTAATCAACATCATCTGCATTCTTTTAAGAGCTTAACGGACATGAACTATCCATATACTGATCAGATGCTTCTAAAAATCTTGATTTTATATTTCAATCCATGCAAGTCTTTAATTTTGTATCTTACAACATCAATCCTGAGCCATGATTACAAAGACCAATCTCATAGAACAGCTAGAACATTTACCCGAAGAATTTACTATTGACGAACTTGTCGAGCGGCTAATTCTAATCGAAAAAGTGAAAAGAGGCTATCAACAATCGGAGAGTGGAAATTATGTTTCTGAATCTGATCTTGATAATGAAATGAAAAAATGGTTCAAATAAATTGGACACATCAATCAATTGCTGATTTAAAGGATATATTCGAATATATTTCCATAGAATCCACGGCTTACGCCAAGCTTCAAATCATACGAATAAAAAACCGAACCTAAATACTGCGTTCTCAAATATATTCCGGGAAAATTGTTCCTGAAATAAACACAGCACATACTAGGCAATTGATTGAAGGCAATTATAGAATCATTTATAAAATCGTAAATCCATTGCGTGCTGATATTTTAACCGTTCATCATTCGGCAAGAGATTTAACAAACAGAAACATTTAAAAAGATTATTGACTTCTTTCGTCATTTTATGGAACGCTGACCTACCCGTCCGTTCAGGTAGGCAACTCGAATTTGCGCAGATTTTGACTGATTTGATTCGTTTTTTAAAAAACAGTAATGAATAATAGTGAGCTTTAACCCCGTGCCTTTAAGTGTAGATAAATGAAGTGCTTTAGCCCAAAC
>JBARDR010000132.1:0-4681 GCA_049795335.1 Gelidibacter sp.
TCATCCACATTCAGTTCGTTCATGATCATTTGGACTGCTCTGGTAACGAGCTTTTGGTTGGAAAGTTGCATGTCCACCATTTTATTGCCTCTTACCCTACCCAATTTGATCATGACGGTGGTGGAAATCATATTTAAGGCAAGTTTTTGTGCGGTACCAGCTTTCATTCGGGTACTTCCGGTAACAAACTCTGGTCCTACCACTAATTCCACTGGATAATCCACTTCCAAGGATAACGGCGTATTTTTATTACAGGTAATACAGCCGGTAATAATCCCAAGTTTCCTGGCTTCCTTAACGCCCCCAATAACATAAGGCGTGGTGCCCGACGCAGCGATCCCAATAAGGACATCATTTTTATTAATATGGTACTTCTGTAAATCTTTCCAAGCCAATTCAGCGTTATCCTCGGCATTTTCCACAGCTTTCCTTAAGGCTACATCGCCGCCTGCAATCAGGCCAATGACCATAGTATCTGGGACACCATAGGTTGGCGGACATTCTGAGGCATCCAAAATCCCCAAACGACCACTTGTTCCAGCACCGATATAAAACAACCGTCCACCCTCTTTCATTTTGTCGTAGATAGCATCTACCAACTTCATAATCGATGGAATGGCTTCTTCAAGGATGAGGGGAACTGTTTTGTCTTCTGTGTTCATATTTGAGAGCAGCTCAAACGTGTCCATTTTTTCTAAATCATTATAAGCTGAGGCTTGTTCAGTGGTGAGTTTATTTTCCATAATACGACGTATGTTATCTAGTTTTGATGCTTTTAATTTAATTATACAACTGACTTGGTCCTCTTTTTTACTACCAACAAACATAGGATTGTAAGCAAGGCATTGACAAAAATATTCATGAATCCGAAGTCAAAATCAAACCATTCAATAAAAGAGTAGTTTAAAAAGTAGGTCACTATAGGCATCAACACACATATATACGGCACGGCGCTATCATAGACTTTTACTTTGGTGAAAATACCCAATATATACAGTCCCAGTAAGGGTCCGTATGTATATCCAGCCACTTTGAATATGGTTGAAATGACATCACCCTTACTTTGTGAAAACACCATAATAATTATAAAAATGAAGGCTGAAAACCCAAGTAACGTGAGGTTTTTTAATTGTAATTTTTTATCTGTAGACTTATTTTGGATGTTTAAGAAATCATGAGTAAAGGAGGTCGTTAGCGCTGTAATGGCAGAGTCTGCACTTGAAAATGAAGCTGCTGTGATACCTAAGATGAAACTGACTCCGGCAATAACTCCAAAATGGTTTAAGGAAAGCATAGGGAATAAATTGTCGGTATCGATGAGTTTCCCATTTTCCATACCTAATTGAACGCCAAATTTTTCGGCATACATATACAGCATGACCCCTAAGCCTAAAAATAGGAATTGAGCAACCGCTAAAAAAATACTAAACGTGAGGATGTTCTTTTGGGCTTCCTTTTTGTTTTTACAGGTCAGTGTTTTTTGCATCATATTTTGGTCAAGACCAACCATGGCCACTGCAATTAATATCCCTGAAATAAATTGTTTGAAGAAGTTGTTTCCCGAATGGACATCCCAGTCAAAGATTTTAAAATACTCATGACTGGTAACCGAGCTGACGGTTTCGGCAAAAGTCAAATTCAATGAATTCTTGACCACATAAATGGTCACTAATACCGCCGATAATAAAAAGAAGGTCTGTAAGGTATCGGTCCACACAATGGTTTTTATCCCAGATTTATGGGTGTATAGCCAAATCAGCACCAGCATAAAAATGACCGTTACGAAAAAAGGAATTTGAAAGGCATCAAAAACGGCATACTGCAAAATTTTTGCCGCCAGCATCAATCTTAAAGCGGCTCCAAAGGATTGTGAAATCAAAAAGAACAGGGATCCAGTTTTGTAAGTTTTGATTCCAAATCGAGTTTCTAAATAGGTGTAAATCGACACTAATTTCAAATCGTAATAAATGGGAACCAATACATAGGTTATAAAGACATAGCCTACAATGTTACCAAATACAAACTGTAAATAGTAAAAATAGTTATTCCCCACCATGCCAGGGATGGACACGAAAGTAACCCCCGAAAGCACGGCGCCTATCATGCCAAAAGCAACAATTTGCCAAGGCGATTTTCGATCTCCCGTATAATAGGAATCGTCACTTGAGTTTTTGGAAACGAAGTGTGAAATCAGCAGTAAAACCCCAAAATACAGGGCAATGATGATCAGAATTAAGGTTGCGTTCATGGGTATTCTTGGTTATTATTTCTTAAATCCATAACTGCGGATGTAAGGGTTAGTTTAGTTTTTTTGGATAGAACTAATCGCTGAAATCGGAGGTCTATGATACACATAAACTCCTATGAAATTCACTTCCGCTTCAAGTCCGTTTGTTACTGAGGTTAAAAGTAATAAAATATTACACAAACACGCACTTATTTTGCGAAATGCTGCACGTTTGTTGGAATTAATTCGGACAATGAGGGTTTAACCTTGAAAAACAGGGATAAGAAACTATATTTTAATAAAGATTTTCTTTCTATATAGGATATAACAGATGAACCAAAACACAATAATATGGCTTATGGCAAACAGTAAAGAGCCGTTCATATTACCAAATGTAGGTGCAAATACTTTTGTGAATAAGTAATTATAAAAAGAAATCGGAGTAGCACTTCCCTCTACATGTATTTTGATCAGGTAGCTGATGGTCTTTGCATAGAGTCCGGAAAACACAAAAATGAATAACGGATTAGAACCAAAATGAACAAATGGTTTTGACCAAGTGCTGTACTTTTTATAGTCAATAATAAAAATTAAAAGCGTTAAAAATAGCGTTCCCAATCCTGCCGTATATAAAACGTAAGAACTGGTCCATAAAGGTTTGTTCAATGGAAATAACAGTGACCAAACACCACCTATCGCCACCATGGCGACCCCATAAATCAATAGCTTTTTCATTTTCAAGGGGATCGATTTCTCGATGTCAATTACCTGACCAATAAGGTAACCAATAATTACGGTACCAATGGCGGGAATGGAAGACAGCAAGCCTTCTGGATCAAAGGGAATTCCAAAACCCTTGTAAATATGGTTCTCTCCCAGAAGGAAAAAATCAAAACGTCTGACCACGTTCTCCTCTAAACCATACGGGTCTGAAGCTGCCCCAAAATACAAGAGCACCCAATAGCCCACTAAAATAGCGGCCAGAATGATTAATAATTTTTGTCTTTTAAAAGCTAGGCAAAGCATGGCGCCAGCGCCGTAAGCCAAAGCAATACGCTGTAAAACCCCCATGACCCGGACCTTTTCGAAATTAAAATAAGGATATAAATTCAGTAAAAGGCCTATCAAAAATATAATAAGAGTTCTCTTGATGATTTTGTAAGCGGCTTCTTTGGATAAGCTAGTACCGTATTTCTTAAAGGAAAAATAAACTGACATGCCCACTATAAAAAGAAAAAAGGGAAACACTAAATCGGTAGGTGTGCAACCGTGCCAAGCGGCATGTTTTAGTGGTGGATAAATAAAACTCCAACTTCCTGGCGTATTGACCAGGATCATCAATGCAATGGTCATGCCTCTTAAAACGTCCAGTGAAATTAATCTTTTAGAAGTATCCATAATATTTTATTATTTAGAGCGATTTTCGAACAGTTATCGCCAAATATATAATATTTTAGCTCATTCTGCGAGATTGAGCTGTAAAACACGCAAAGTTTTGCTTATATTTAAAAAACATGCGCATTAAGATGTTGGCTTAATTGGGAAAAGAAAAGTAATATGAAGAAAAAAGAACGTCAGAAAAAAATAATTGATGAAGTAAGCATTAACCGAAAAGTCAGTTCAAGTTTTTTGTCTGAAAAGTTAAAGGTTTCGGAAGACACCATAAGAAGAGATATAAAGGAATTGGATGATCAGGCTTTATTGACTAAAGTCCATGGCGGTGCCATTTCAACCATCCAAAAACTCTATCACTACAATGAAGATGTCATCTACAATCGAGAGAACAAGGTGCGCATCGCCCTAAAAGCCATCACCTTAATTGAGGATGGCATGGTTATCATCATGAGTGGAGGCACGACCAATTTAATACTTGCCAAATTATTGCCTAATACGCTAAAAGCCACCATCTATACTTACAGTTTGCCAATTGCTATGCAGTTAACTGAGCATCCCTTAATTGAAACCATATTTATTGGGGGCAAAATTCACCGAAGCTCGATGGTTACCACCGGGATTGATGTGATTCAATACTTATCAAATTTAAGGGTCGATATTGCTTTTATAGGCGTTAGTGCGTTGAGCATCAAGCAAGGCATCACTGACGAGGGTTACGAAGTCTCACTCATTAAAAAGGCGATGATCAGCGCCTCAGAGCGAGCGGTGTACCTAGCGACCTTTAATAAACTGGACTCCATCCTAAATTATGATGTTTGTAGTTTTAATGAAATTGACACCGTGGTAACCGATTATGAACTAGATGATCCTATGCTTAAAAATTACAAGGACGCTGGCTTAAATTTGGTTTAGCCATTTACCATATCTCTAATGATAAGCGAAGAAGAATTTTTGTTTGCTAAATTTTAAAAAATCCCATCAATGAAAAGAATACATAATATAATTACCATAATTGCTACAACCTGCCTAATCGTGTCATGTGCGAATAACCCCTATGCG
>JBARDR010000133.1:0-1983 GCA_049795335.1 Gelidibacter sp.
CTAAGCGCCCAAATAAATTAAATTATGCTAGAAATGACCTTTCTCCGCTATTTAGTTTATCCGTTTGAAGTGATTTTTAAAATCGTTATGATTTATCAAGAGCTTCTCACTTTTATTAAATGTCAAATAACAATACTAATTTAAGCATTAATTATCTGTAATATATCTTTTTATAATTGCCTTCAAGGATTTTATATGCTTCTATATCAATATCTAAAAGTAACTCAAAAACTAAATGAGTTTTACATTTTAAGCGGTAGACACTTTTGAAACACGAAGATTTAATGAACGAAAATTTCTATTGAAATTTAAAAATGGCCAATATCACAACAGCTTTTTAGAAAGGCATAATCAGATTTCTAAAAATATTCCTGAGGTAAATTTGATGCCAACTTGGATTAAACTTAATATAAATAGAGGAAGTTCGTCCTGACCACTCAGAAACACTAAAACAAACAAGTTAATGACGCCTGGGACGGAATGGATATTAAAAAAATAGACGATTGTGAGAGGTCTAAAGACTTTAAAGGATTGTCAATCAAAAAAAGAACGACGTCAATTCATTCAACAAGACATTATCGACGTCCTTTTACTAAGTCATAATTATGGTGTTGAATTGGAAACTTGAAGCAATTTTCCGTTATAAAACTTTTGTCCTTTCAATGAGAAGTCGACAATGTAATCGGCCATTTCTGCTGGTTTTAAAGGTGCTTTATAACCTGGAAAAGCTTCTGCCAACATTTCGGTTTGAACAGCGCCCAACGCCAACACATTAAATGCAATTCCAGAATCCTTGTATTCTTCAGCTAGTAATTCTGTTAAAGTAATCACGGCGGCCTTACTGGAACTATAGGCAGCCAATCCTGGAAATTTCATACTTCCTTGAACACCGCCCATAGAACTTATGGTGACCACATGACTGTTTTTTGCCATATACGGAATCAAAACGCGCGTCAACTCGGCAACGCCAAACACATTAGTACGATAGACTTCTTCAAAATCGCTGATCGTCGTTTTTGAAAATGGCTTATTTAGCACGAGCCCCGCGTTGTTAATCAATACGTCGACATGTTTCCACTTTTCTAAAATAAAGGCTTCCACTTTTTGATAGGCTTCCATATCGCCCAAATCAAAACAGAATGCCGTTACATTCTTCAATTTTAAAGCCTTCACAGGGCCATCATTTCGAGACAGTGCCAAAACCTGATGTCCTTGCTTCGCAAATAATTTGACCAATTCATAGCCTATACCTCTGCTGGTGCCTGTTATTATTATATGTTTACTCATTCATTTTAATTTCTTGGGTTGTTGTATTGCTCATGGTTTCAAATGCTGGAATTAATTTATTGACCAAATGGGCCATAAACTCATAATCCATTAATCCGGCCTCATCACCTACATGATGATAGTAGTCAAAATTAGTAAAATCAAAGGTTGAGATGGCATGACTCGGTTTATTGAAGGCTTTATAAAACGGATAATTATCAGATCGGTAAAACAACTGAAATTCCTTTGCTTTCGGTAATTCATCCAAAAGATTGTACCCCACATAGTCATTCATTTTTGAGGCCATATTAGAAAGATCAAATCCCGTAAAATAAGCTTCATAGTTTTTATCCACCATAGGCACTCCCATCATTTCAAAATTAATCATGGTGTAAAGATTGATGTTCTGAGCCTTTAAGCGTTCTGCCAAATGCTTAGACCCCTTTAGGCCGATTTCTTCACCAGAATAAAGTGTAAAAAGAAAACTGCGCTTGTTATTCTTTTTCGCAGCAAAATAGCGGGCCATTGCTAAAACCCCAGCAACACCTGAGGCATCATCATTGGCGCCGTTAGCAATTGAATCGCCATTAACCGCTTTTACAATGCCGATATGATCATAATGGGCACCGAGAATGATGAATTCATTTTTCAAAACCGGATCATTACCTTCTATATAACCCACCACATTAGAAGCGTCCATGCCATTGGCTTTATAGT
>JBARDR010000134.1:0-3544 GCA_049795335.1 Gelidibacter sp.
AAGAAGGCATTTTCAGTCATTTCCCAAAAGTTTCACTTAAAAAAGGGGTTATTAAAGCTAATGACCTATTGCAACAAAGTCTTTATGGAGGTAATTTCAATTTTGAATTTACAAGGAACAACACGATTGTTATTCGTGATGCGTCCAATTATAAAAGTGAAAACAGATCACAGGAACGGCAGATTGAAGGAACACTTACCGACGGAAACGGAATGCCATTGGTGGGTGTGACGGTTATTGTGGAAGGAACACAACGTGGTGTAGTCACAAATTTTGACGGTGTTTATAAGATTGTTTTAAAGACGGGCGAAAATGTTTTGGTATTTTCCTCTTTGGGATATAAAACCGAACGGATCACAATCGGAGACCAAACTATCATCAATCTTACCATGAAAGAAGATTTTAGCCAGTTGGATGAAATTGTATTGATAGGTTATGGCGAACAAAAACGAGAAGATGTTACTGGTGCAATATCATCAATAAATACAGCAGAAGTTGTTCAGGCAACAATTGGTAGTGTGGGGTTTGATAGGGCTTTGGGAGGTTTAGTTAAAGGCGTACAAGTAACACAACCTTCTGGTCGTCCGGGTGCACCAATCGAACTCAATATTAGAGGTCTAACATCACCTTTCTCCCCAGGCACAAACCAGCCATTATTTGTGATAGATGGCGTTCCATTTAATACCGATGGCTTACAGACAGGTAATCCTTTATTGACCCTCAATCCTAACGATATTGAAAGATTTGATATTTTAAGAGATGCAGCTGCAACCTCCATTTATGGATCAAGAGGTGCAAATGGTGTGGTCATCATTGAAACAAAGAAGGGTAAACGTGGACAAACTCCAACCTTAACTGTTGGTTATACGACAACTTTAGCGGAACCAATAAACACGATTGATGTCTTAAATGCTTCTCAATACCGCAGTTTTTATGACCAGTTAATTGGCAATACTGTTAATGCAATGAATGCAGGTCAAATAGACCCGTTCTTTGCGTTTGATTTAGCTAACATCGGAAATGTTGAACTTGATTTTGATACATTCCAAGTTAGTTATAATGGTTTACGAGATGAGTATTTCGGAACTGCAGACACCAATTGGAGTGATGTGGTTTTTAGAGATCTTGCGGTTACAAAACAAGCGAATTTAAGTTTGCTCGGTGGAAGCGAAAGAAGTAGTTACGCATTTCGATTAGGATTTGTAGATCAAGATGGACTAACCGTAAGAGATGGTATAAAACAATATACCATAGGAATGTCATTAGGCAGTGAATTATCTTCGAGAGTGAAAATAGGAGGTTCGATGAATTTGGGACATGTAGAAAGCAATTCTGGAGAAGATGATGGTACCGGTCAATATACCGTTATTAGTTCCATTGCAAGAGCCAGGCCAGATTTGCCGGTTTATGGCCAAAACGGACGATTGCTTGGACAGCCTGATTTTTCTTATGGGTTCGAGACCTTTGAGCCAAATCCTTTAATGCGCTTACAAAATAAGACAAATAACAAAAGTTATAATTTTATAGGCAATTCTTTCATCGAAGTTGAAGCCATCAAAAATCTTAAATTTAAAGCTGATATTAATACATCGATCGTATATAATGATAATAGCTCATTTACGCCCAAAATAACACAAACTGATTTAGTGTCCTTTCCAAATGAATCTTTTTTGAGCGAATCCAATGCATTGACTTCTAATCTGGTAACCAATTTAACAGCAAACTATGATTTAAAATTATCAGAACACCGTTTATATTTTTTAGCGGGAGCAGCGTGGGACCGAACCAACATCAATACCAGGAGCCAGAATTATAGTGGTTTTCCAGATGATGATGTACTTATCAACGCAGGTTCAGCAGAAAGTGTCTTCGGTTATTTCAGCAATCGTTTAGAATTGGGCCTAAACTCGTTTTTTGGCAGATTTACCTATGGATATAAAAATCTCTATAATGCAACGGTAAACATCCGTTCAGATCGATCTTCTTTGTTCGGTCCAGGCAATCAACGTGCGACTTTTCCATCTCTTTCTTTGAGCTGGAACATCAATAACGAGAAATTTTTAGAGCAAAGCGAAAAAATAAATACCTTAAGATTAAGAGCAAGTGCCGGTCGTGTAGGATCCACAAATACCGCTGCTTTTGCCTATACTCAATTTTTCATGAGTGCGTCCAATAACTTATATAACGGAGATACAGCAATAGTTCCAAGTAACGTATTCCCAAATACAAATATCGGTTGGGAAGAAACCAGTGAAATTAATTTAGGCTTAGATTTCGAATTGTTCAATAGTCGATTAAGAGGTAATATCGATGTTTACGACAGAAAGACAGAAGGTGCATTATCTCGCAGACCGATTCCATTAGAACTTGGTCCAAATATGTTTACCGATAATTTTGTGGATGTTACCAATAAGGGTATTGAATTAAGCATTGGGGGAGATATTATCAAAACCGAAGATTTTACTTGGGCGGCCACTGTCAACTGGTCAATGAACAGAAATAAATTGGACAAATTCAATGGGGCCGTACTCAACGAATCTCAATTGGACAATTTTATAGAAGGTGAACCAGTTGGAACGATTAGAGGTTATAGAGTCACTAAAATATTTCAAAACCAAGATGAAGTAGATGCCTTAAATGGAGCATCACCTTTTGGCTTTTATGATCAATTTTCAACCGGAGTTGGAGATTATATGTACGAAGATATCAATGGGGATGGTGAGATTAGTATAAAGGACAGAACAATTATCGGGAATGTTCAACCTGATTATTTTGGAGGTATTTCAAATACAATTACCTACAAAAATTTTAGTCTATCCGCGTTATTACAATATTCTGTCGGTGCTGAACGTGCATGGGAAGCCATTCCATTTGGAACTTACAACTTTTTAGGTGAAAATAAGTATAGTGAATATGCGCTGAACACATGGTCACCCGAAAATCCGAACGCTCGTTATGCAAAGCCATTATACTTTGATCCTTCTGTAAGTAGTAGATTGTCGGATCGTTATGTGTATGATGCCTCTTATTTGAGATTAAGAAGCCTTCAGTTAAGATATAATTTCGACAGACTACTTTTAGAAAAATTAGGTGTAGGGGAAGCTTCATTAACATTAACTGGCAGCAATTTAGCGACATGGACAAAATGGCCAGGCTTGGATCCGGAAACATTCTCTGAACGCGGTGGTGTGTCAGATCAAGTCAACAACGAAGATCCATATCCTTTGGCCAAATCATTTTCAATTGGTTTACAAGTTCAATTTTAAAAAAAAAGTAACATGAAAACATATATAAAACAAATACAAGCAACAGTATGTTTGGCACTCGTGCTAACTTTATCAAGTTGTAGCATAGACAAAATTCAACCTTTTTATCAATTGACAGAAGATAATGTCATCAGAGATGAAGTGTCTGCCCAGCAAGTATTGAATGGTATTTACGATTTGGGTCGCGAATTTGATTTGAACTCGTTTCCATTATATTTGGCTGCCTACGGAAATGAAGGTCGTATTTCAGGCACTCTTAACGGCGGACAGGGCTACAA